>JAEHDI010000223.1 GCA_016880505.1 Bryobacterales bacterium
AATCGCAACTAATGGCGCGGGAATTTCAGAAGCACGGCGTCGTCTTTCAGTTTCATGAGATTGCCAAAGCCGAACATGGCTTGGGAGGAGGCAACCGCGAGGAGATCGAGACCGCTCAACGCAAAGCGTTTGAATTCGTGAAGTCTCATCTGGAGCGACCGTGAGTGGCCCTGGATCCGCAGGAGAGCGGATGACGTTCGTCATCCTGCTGTTCTTCACGAGCTACGGCTTCAGCTCGCGGTTGAAGAATTCCATCACTCGCATCTGCAGCCGGAGTTTGACGACGGGGTCGCTGGAACGGGCCAGGTGTGTGCCGAGCATCGGCATGAACTCATACGGCTTGCCGGCCATGAACAGTGCGTCGGCGAGTTGGAGTGTGTGCTGGGCGTACACGTTGTCATCGGTCAGGCCGTGGATGAGGAGAAGGGGGCGGGCGAGTTGCTTCGCGTAGGTCAGTACGCTGCTGACGTGATAGGCGGCGGCGTCCGTCAGCGGGAGGCCAAGATACCGCTCGGTGTAAAACGTGTCGTAGTTTTCCCACGTGACCACGGGCGCACCGGCCACTCCGCAACGAAACACATCGGGACGGCGGATGGTGGCCATCGCGCTGAAGTAGCCGCCGAACGACCAACCGGTCACGCCGACGCGCTTGAGGTCTAGTTCGCGATATTTCCGACCGAGGGCGCGCAGACCGGCGATCTGATCGTCGAGGGCGACGTCAATCAGATTGCCGCGGATGCTGCGTTCCCAATCCCGACCACGGTAAGGCGTGCCACGGCCATCGAGACACACGACGATGTAGCCCTGATCAGCCATCCATTGGTCGGCAAGGTAGGCGCGGACGGAGGCGCCGACCATGGTGGCGGTCGGGCCGGCATAGACGGAGAGGATGACCGGATATTTTTTCCCGGATCGAAACGTGCTTGGGCGGATCAGCGCAGCGTAGAACGAGGGAGTGCTGGTGGTCCGGGTGAGTTCGAGTTTGGGCAATACGGGAGGTTTTTCCGCGACCGAAGGGAGCGTGGCGAGACGCGCGCCCGCCGCGCTGAGAACTTCGGCACCGACCGTGCCGTCGAGGAGACTGTAGCTGTGGATGAACGCGGCAGCGTTTTCGGAGAAGCTCGCGGAGTGATGGCCGGGCGCGGTGGTCAGCGCGGCGCCGGCGCCGCCGTTGAGCGGGAAGCGCCAGACGTGAGTCTCGCGGGGATCCGAGCCGCCACTCACGTAGATCGAGCCGTTGGTGGCATCGAGTTTGATGAGGCCCTTGTAAATGAACTCCGGCGGCGTGAGTGGCCGGAGAAGCTTGCCGTCGGCGGCGCGAAGCTCGACCTGCCAGGCACCGCGCGACTCGGTGGTCCAGAGGAATTCCCGGCCGCCGGGAAGCCATCGGGGGAGAAAGGAATGGTCGTCAAGGTTGAGCCAGGCGACGTCGGTTTCGCGCACGAGTTCGGTGGTGGCGCCGGTGGCGGGACCTCGACTCGCGAACCTGCGTCAGGGCGCATGGTATCGATTTTTTGGCCGTATTGCTCAGTCAGTCACAGGGATG
>JAEHDI010000224.1 GCA_016880505.1 Bryobacterales bacterium
CCGTCTCCGTAGTTCATCAGTCGGCCGAACTTCTCGCCGAGCGCGATGACTGCGCCGGGCATGCCGGGCGCGATCAGACCGGAATAATCGGCCTCGATCT
This sequence comes from Bryobacterales bacterium, assembly GCA_016880505.1. GTDB lineage: Bacteria > Acidobacteriota > Terriglobia > Bryobacterales > Bryobacteraceae > JAEHDI01. The sequence goes on from JAEHDI010000224.1 coordinate 101, forward strand.
GATAGTCGATAGCACCGGAGCTCTTGTGAAATTGCGGGTGGCTGGAATCGGGCGGTGCGATGCCCTTGCGCAAGTTCGACCGTCCGGCGGCGTTGGCGACCCAGAGCGGGTATTCGCTGTTGGCGAAGTCGATGCCGGCCTGCCGAATTGAGGCCCCAAGCCCGTACATCTCGAGGGTTCTCAGAAACGTCATTTCGACGTAGAGGTCGTCCTGCCCGAACGCGTTGTTGACGAGGTCTTCCGAGAAAGGCGGCATCTTCTCCGCCGGCATGATCGTTTTGAACTTGCCTTCGGTGGGAGCGCCCCACGAGACCCCGATGATCTGGCCGATCCAGCCGGCCTTCATCTTGTCCAGATATTCCTTCGCCGGCAGGCGCCGGTATTTCTCCGCGGCCGCCGGTACGCACAGGGCGCAGAGCAGCGCACTCACAAAAAGAGTTCTTCGTATCATAAGCGTCTCCAGGGTGTATGTTACGTCTTGCCGAAGCCGTACAGGCGCGCGGCGTTCAGGCCCCGAATCTTCGCGCGGTCCGCTTCCGAGGCGAAGTCGAACATTTCGTCGAGCAGCTTCGCCTGGCGGTGGAATTCTTCCATGTTCATTCCCAGGCCGCCCCAAATAATGCGGCCCGGACCGAAGGCGTCATAGACGCGGCGAATCAGAGGCTTCACGTCGCGGTGCGGGTACTCCTGCTTCGAGGAGTATCGCACGGCCGAGTATTTCATGTACGTTCGCGGCAGCTTCGCCAGTTTCAGCACCTCTTCGTACTCGGCCGGCGTCCCTTCTCCGGCTCGGCCGAGGTGGTCAAGGATCACGGGCATCTCCGGAAACACCTCTGCCAGCGCGCGGATCTGTGGCGCGAAATGAGGGACAAAGTGCATCTGGATCGCGAGGCCGAGTGAGTGGACCTTGCGCCACGTTTCACGCATTGCGGGCGCGCGCAGATCCCGCTCGCGGATGGGACCGGAGGCGGAAGGCGGCTGGCCGGGGGCACGATTTTCGTGGATGCGCAGTGCGACGATGCGGCCGGGATGCTTCTTCACCAGCACCTCGATTCGTTCCGGCGTGGCGGGGTCGACCGGATCGAACAGGCACGTTCCCTTGAAAAACTGCGGCCGGGGCTCGTTCTCGAAGCAGTGTTCCAGATACCGGTGGTCGTCCTGGTATGGCTCGGGATGCACGATGACGGCATGATCGATTCCGGCCGCGCGAACGAACTTTGCGTAGTCCTCGAGCGGTTGCGCCGGCGGACGATAGACGGCGTTCCGGTGATACGGGAAGCGCGTCTGATCGGCGGCGAACAGGTGGATATGAGTGTCAATCAGCAGACCTTTCGGCCGCTCCGTCTGTGCAGCAGCGGTGGCGGCAGCGGCCGCAAGCAATTCGCGACGGGTGATCATTCGATGCATGGAGTAACGACGACCTCCTCATAGGGATGACGGCGGCCGATCGTGCCGGCCGCAAGAAAGACCTCCAGAGCCTGCTCGTAGAGCGCGCGCTGAATCTCGATGCCGCCATCCCAGCAGCCGAGTTGCTGATAACGAGCGACAGCGGCGCCAAGCGCATCGAAACTCACTCCCGGGAAGAAGTGTGCCTCGGCGCGGGCCACTTCACGGGCCGGCGCCTGGTCGGCCCACTCCCGGGCGCGGCGGTAGGTGCGCAGGAAGGCGTGTGCTTCGTCCGTCTCGAGAAACTCGCGCGTGGCGAGCAGGCTGCTGAACGCAACCGGGGGCATCGCCTCCCCGGCCGATGCGACGATCCATCCGGCCGCTTCCGCTTCCAATTGCTGCGCTGCCGGTCCCTGAAGGTGCACGAAATCGCCGGAGCCGCCCCGAAAGGCCCGTTCCATTTCCGAGGGCGAGCCGGCGTCAATCACTCGGATCCGGCTCCAGTCGACGCCCTGGCAGCGGGCAGCATACTTCAGCATCTCTTGCGGCTGCCCGCCGTGATCCGCAAGCAGTGTCGCAGCTTCGAGCATTTCCCACTCGAAGTCATCGATCGGACGGCGCGCGACGAGAAAGAATCCATCGCGCTGGTTGATTTGCGCGAAGTGAACCGGCACGATGAGATTCGCATGTATTTTGCGGATGCATTCAGAAGATTGCCAGGCGCTAGAGCCACTGCAATCGGCAAA
>JAEHDI010000225.1 GCA_016880505.1 Bryobacterales bacterium
CGCCGCGACGGCGTGGACCTGGCGGTTCTGGTGCAACCCCGACAATACGGGTGGGACAACCGCCTCATCGCCGATTCCGTGCGGCGGTAGCCGCGTCTGTTCGTCGGCCACGGGCTGATCGATCCGCTCGACCCGAAGAATGCCGCCGTGCTCGAACGCGAGGTCCGCGAGAACGGATTGGTGGGAATGCGGCTCAGCCCGATTTACCATCCGAAGGAGACCTGGCTGAACGCCCCCTCGAACTACGCGCTGTGGCGCAAGGCACAGGAGTTGGGCGCGGTGTTCAACGTCTTCATTGCCGCGCCGCAGATTCCACAGCTCGAGGACATGGTCCGGCGATACCCGAGGGTGAAGGTGGTGGTGGATCACCTCGGCCGGCCGGAGATCCTCAACCGCCCGCCGTGGGTGGAGAACGATTCGCTATTGCGGCTGGCGCGTTACCCGAACGTCTGGGTGAAGTTCACGGAGCTGTACACGGCATCGAAGAACAAGGTGTACCCGTATCGTGACGTGCAACCCTTCGGCCGCCGCGTTTATGAAGCATTCGGCCCGAGGCGCCTGCTGTTCGGCACCGGAATGGTCGGCGCGACGCGCCGTATCCCTCTCGTGGACGAGCTGCGCCTCGTCCGCGAGGACATCCCCTACTTCACGACCGGCGACAAGCCCTGGATCCTCGGCCGCAACGCGCTTTCAATCTGGACGTGGCCCAAGGCGTGATCCCGTGTCCGCAAGCAGAGCCGCGACCGAAGTGAGCGGACGCCCATGGGTCTCTAGCGGCGCCGGCTCACGCCGCTCCACGCCCTGCCACCGGCCGCCATGAAACTGACAACCGTTTGCCGCTGGACGCGCATTCTCGGAGGTAAAGGTTGATCAACGTCTGATAGCGGATTCCTGTTTCCTCCGCAAGGCCCTTGAAATACCGGATCGTGTCTTGGTCAAGGCGGATTGTCACCTGTCGTTTCAGTCGTCGCGCATAGGGATTGCGTTTGGCTTTGGAAAAGTCGTAATGCTTTCTCATTGAGCCCACCTGGCCTCGTACTCTCGCCGCTCTTTCTGGTTCGCGCGACGAGCCGATATGAGTCGAATTACATTCCCCCGTCGTCGGTAGCAATGACAGACCACCAGCACCCGCAACAGACCGCTAAGCCCGAGGAGTACGAATCGTTCCTCGTGCTCTGAATGGTCTGGATCGGCGATCACCACTGCATTCTCGTCGAAGAACACTGTCTGGGCTTCTTCGAAGGACACCCCGTGCTTCCGGATGTTCTGCGCGTTTTTCCGATCATCCCACTCGAAGCGGAGCACGTCCACCAGGACCAGTGTAATTACAATGTAAGGAGAATGCAACTCGAGCAGCCGTAGCGCGGGCCGCCAGTCCTGCTGGCAGGCGCGCGCTAGCCCTGACGTCTCGACGTTAAGATGTCATGGCGTTATAATGCTGGTAGATGTCCCAGACCAAGCGCGCGACAGTGTATTTCGATCCGGCCTTACACCAAGCTCTCCGCGTCAAGGCGGCGCACACGGAACGTACCGTTTCGGAGTTGGTGAATGCCGCAGTGCGCCGAACGCTCTCCGAGGATGCCGAGGACCTGGCAGCATTTGAAGAGCGGGCCAAGGAGCAGTCCCTGTCGTTCGAGCAAGTGCTGAAGGATCTGAAGCGGCGTGGCAAGCTATAGGGTCCTGATCAAGCGTTCGGCCGCCAAGGAACTGGAGACCGTGCCGCGGAAGGATCGAGTCCGCATCGCAGCCAAAATCGAACTTCTTGCCGGCGATCCTCGACCGCCTGCCTCCGAAAAGCTCTCCGGCGAGGAGAAGTACCGCCTTCGCCAGGGCGACTATCGAATCCTGTATCTAATTGAAGACGCCAGCTCGACCGTCACGGTCGTGAAGATCGGCCACCGGCGCGAGGTCTACCGCACCTGAACTTTCCGGCCTAGCGTGAGGCTGCTGCTTTGGCCCCAGCGCTGCCGTGCCGGCGGTCCTGCCGGCAGCTCCAAGAGGAAGCGGTGCCTACCCCTTTCGCCCAAGCATCCAGTCCAGGGCATCGGAGGTCTGCCAGATCAGTGCCTCCGGATAGTGGCTGAAGGGGTGGAAATACTCGAAGGTGAGATAACCGCGATAGCCGGTCTTGTCCAGTTCTTGGA
>JAEHDI010000226.1 GCA_016880505.1 Bryobacterales bacterium
ATCCTCATCAATGAACGCCGCCATCAAATGCCCATTGAGGAGATGCATCAGGGTGTTTCCCCTGGCAATGACATGGATCTGATTCCATTCTGTGCCAGTCTTGATAAACGCTTTCAGAGCGTCTGCCTCGCCGAGAGTCGCGATCAGTTTCAGCGTCCGGTCCCCGGTCATTCGCGAGAATTGGCCGCGCGGCGCCAGAAATGCGCGGGCGCGCTCCTCATACAACATGCCGGTATACTTGTTGGCTCCATCCATATCGGTCTGGTAGCCCTTCATCGCCCATCGCGAGACTTCCGGCACGATCGCACTGCGATACTGGATGCCGCTGTTGGCCGAGGCGGTGAGCCGAAACTCGAGCTTGAGCTCGAAGTCTTTGACCGTGCCGCCTCGCCAGACTAGAAACGTGTTCTGCTTTAGCGCCTTTTCGGGCGTCGTTTCGCCCACAATGGCCCCATTCTCCACTCGCCAGAACCCCGGCTCCCCATCCCAGTTCGTCAGGGTCTTGCCATCGAAGATCGGCTCGAACCCGGAGTTATCGTCCGGCGCCTGTGCAGAACAGACGGTGAAGACCGCCAGAAGAAGTGTCGTTAGTGACCGGTGCGTTGTAGACATCGCGAGCATGGTTCAGGATACATCCTGAGGGCCGCCACAGGCTGAAGCCTGTGCCACTGGCGTTACTCTTTGAGCACGCCTTCGTCGTACCAGGGGCTCTGAAGATCGTTGTGATCCTCCTCCAACTGGAAACCGGCGTGCTCCTTCAGGTCGAGGTAGAACTTCACGCGGCGCTTTTGGCTGTCGCTATAGATCCGTCCCTCGAGTTCCCTGCCAATCAGGCTCTCCAGGTTCTTGAAGAACTGCGCGGGGAACACGAAGGTCGGGCGCTGTTGCAGCTCCGCATCCGCCGCGGTGACCACATCGTGCGAACGGCAATAGCACTTCACAACCTGAACGATGCGGTCTTCCTCGCCAAGCATCCGCGCCTGGGAGCGGCGAATCTTGTGAAGACGTCCGGTACGCAACTCCACGGTGTCGTAATCATTCGCGGGGATGTGTTCCATGGTCATGCCGGTTCAGAGATCGATTTTCAGTTTGAGCGCGGCGGCGACGGAGCGGATGGTTTCCACCGACGTCTTGTAGCCCTCGACGAGCGGGCGGCTCTGGCCGAGGTCAAGGCCGAGATAGCCGCTGTAATTCATGGTCTTCAAGACGCGGAAGAACTCAGGCCAATCTGTCGGCCCTTCGCCGACGGGCAGGTGGTCCGTGTTGACGGGATCGTTGTCGGAGATGTGGATGTTGGCGAATTTGCCCCGCAACTTTTCGAGCGCGAGCACGACATTTTCGCGCTGCGCGGAGAAGTGGCCGGTGTCGAAGTTGGCCTTGAAGTTGGGCCGCTCCACGTGCTCGATCAGGCGAAGCATCGAATCGACCGAGCAGATGACTTCACCGACGCGAGGCTCCATGAGAACGATCTTCCGATGCCGGGCCGCGACGTCCGCGCACGCCTGGCAGGAGCGCACGAGCGCCTTCCAGACTTTTTGCCAGTCGAAGCCGCGCGGGATGCGGACGAGGGTGCGGTCCGCAAAGGCATACCCGCCTTTGTCACCGAGCGAATAGGGACGAGCGCTGACGTATCGGACCGGAGGGGCATAGCTGGCGAGGTGCAGGGTCTCGGCGCCCAGATAGTCCGCGACGTCGGCGCCGAGTTTGAACCGATCAATCGCCTTTTTCCGGCGCGCGGTGTCGAGCGAAACGAGGTCCGGGTCGACCACGCAGAAGTTGTGCACGTGGAGACCGCACTCATCGAGGCGTTCGCGCACTTCCTTCCGGCGCTTTTGCATGGCGAGGAGATGCACGCGTCCGAGACCTTCCATTTCGAGGTAGTGGAAGCCGAGATCGCGGATCTCAGGCAACGCGGCGAGCACATCGTCGACGGAGTGCGGGTAGCCATAGCGAAAGATGACGTAGAGGTAGGTGATTCCGATTTTCATGTGCGTGTTTATCTGTCTTCGCTGCCGAAAATGTTGGTGATGGATTCAAGCGGGCTACGCTCGTCGCCGCCGGTGCGCGCTGGAGCGAGCTCGCGGCGCATCTTCTCAAGCGTCATGCTCTGGACGATGGCACGGCCGGGGCCGGTGAGCGTGGTGAGGAACAGACCCTCGCCGCCGAACATCATGGCCTTGATGCCGCCGGCCAACTGGACATCGTAGGTGACGGAGGCGTCGAAGCCGACGACGCAGCCGGTGTCAACCTGAAGAGTCTCGCCGGGTTTGAGGTTGAACTCGACGAAGTCGCCGCCGCCGTGAATGAAGACGGTCCCTGGACCGGTGAGCCGCTCGAGAATGAAGCCTTCGCCGGCGAAGAAGCCGGCGCCGATGCGCTTCACGAACTCGATGTTGACTTCGACGCTCGACTGGGCGCAGAGGAAGCTGTCGCGCTGAACAATGACGCTCTGGCCGGCCGCCAGATCAAACGATTGGATGCGGCCGGGATAGCTGCCGGCGAAGCCGACCTCGCCCTGGCTGTCCGCGCGGAAGTACGTCCAGAAGAGCGACTCGCCCATCAGCTTGCGCTTGAGCGCGCCGAGGATCTTGCTGCCGAGCGACGCGCCGCTCATGCGGCTCTCCCACTGGACGTTGGCCGTCTTGTAGAGCATTTTCCCGGCCTC
>JAEHDI010000227.1 GCA_016880505.1 Bryobacterales bacterium
CTTCGGGTTGTTCTTCGCCAGATATTTCGTGATCGCCGCCGTCAGCGTCGTCTTCCCGTGATCGATGTGCCCGATCGTCCCGATATTTACGTGCGGCTTGCTGCGATCGAATTTTTCTTTCGCCATATCGTTTAGGATTCTCCTCGCTGAGCTATCTGCTTACTCTTCCCTGCACCCGGCTGATGATCTCCCCGGAGATCGCCGTGGGTACTTCTTCATAGCGCCCGAAGTGCATCGTGAAGCTTCCTCGGCCTTGCGTCCGCGAGCGCAAATCCGTCGCATAGCCGAACATCTCCGCCAGCGGCACCATCGACTTGATGATCTGCGAAGTGCCACGCAGTTCCATCCCCTCGATCCGCCCGCGGCGGGAGTTGAGGTCGCCGATCACGTCGCCCATGTACTCTTCAGGGACGATCACCTCGACGCTCATCACCGGTTCGAGAAGAACCGGCTTCGCCTTCTCCGCGGCCTGCTTGAAGCCCATGGAGGCGGCAATCTTAAAAGCCATTTCCGACGAGTCCACGTCGTGGTAGCTGCCGTCGTAGAGCGTAACCTTCACGCCTTCCATCGGGTAGCCGGCGAGGACGCCTCCCTCGAGCGCCTCGGCCACACCCTTTTCAACGGCCGGAATGTATTCCCTCGGTACCGCTCCGCCCACAATGCCGTTGACGAACTCGAATCCGGCGCCGGAAGGCAGCGGCTCAAGCCGCAGCTTGACGTGGCCGTACTGGCCTCGCCCGCCGGTCTGCCGGATGAATCGTCCCTCGGCTTCCGAGGCGCCGCGAATCGTCTCGCGATAGGCCACCTGTGGCTTTCCGACGTTCGCGCCGACACCGAATTCCCGCTGCATCCGGTCGACGATGATCTCCAGGTGCAACTCGCCCATTCCGGCAAGAATCGTCTGACCGGTTTCGCTATCGGTCGAGATCTTCAGCGTGGGGTCTTCCTGGATCAGCTTGCCGATGGCCATCCCCAGCTTTTCCTGGTCTGCCTTCGTCTTCGGCTCAATGGCAAGCTGGATGACAGGCGCCGGAAACTCAATCGATTCGAGGATCAGCGGGGCCTTCTCGTCGCAGATTGTGTCGCCCGTCGTGACGCCTTTCAGCCCAACCGCCGCCGCGATATCGCCGGCGTAAATCTCCTGGATCTCTTCGCGCTTGTTGGCATGCATCCGGACGAGCCTGCCCATCCGCTCCTTCCGGCCCTTGGCGACGTTGTAGACAGTGTCGCCGCTCGCCAGTTTGCCCGAGTAGACTCTGAGAAACGCAAGCTGGCCGACAAACGGATCAGTCATGATCTTGAAGACCAACGCCGAAAACGGCTCATCGTCCGAGGACTTGCGCTCCACGACCACGTCGGGGTCGTCCACGGCCACGCCCTGCACGGGCGGGACCTCGACCGGAGACGGCAGGTAGCCCACCACCGCATCCAGCAGCTTCTGGATGCCTTTATTCTTGAAAGCCGAACCGCATATGACCGGGAAGATTCTCTGGGAAATGGCGCCGGCTCGGATGCCCCGCTTAACCTCTTCGTTGGTCAGAGAGTGATTCTCGATGTATTTCGACAGAAGCTCGTCGTCACTCTCAGCGGCGGCCTCCATCAGTTTCTCGCGATAGCTCTCGGCCTGCTCGCGCAACTCCGCCGGGATCTCCACGTCGTCGTATTCCGCGCCCAGCGTCTCGTCCCGCCAGATTTGGGCCGTCATCTCGATCAGGTCGACGACGCCGCGGAACTGATCCTCGCTGCCGATCGGGATCTGGATCGGAACCGGTCTGCACTTCAAGCGGTTGACAATGCTCTCCACCGACTGGAAGAAATCGGCACCCACCCGATCCATCTTGTTGATAAAGCAGATCCGGGGGACCTGATACTTGTCAGCCTGCCGCCAGACCGTCTCCGACTGCGGCTGCACGCCCGCAACAGCGTCGAAAACCGCCACAGCGCCATCCAGCACGCGCAGGCTTCGTTCCACTTCGGCCGTGAAATCGACGTGGCCCGGCGTGTCGATGATGTTGATCTGAACGTCTCGCCACTCGCAGGTCGTGGCCGCCGAAGTGATGGTGATTCCACGTTCCTGCTCCTGCTCCATCCAGTCCATGACGGCGGTACCGTCGTGCACCTCGCCGATCTTGTAAGTGCGCCCGGTGTAATAAAGGATCCGCTCGGTCGTAGTGGTCTTGCCGGCA
>JAEHDI010000228.1 GCA_016880505.1 Bryobacterales bacterium
CTTATGGGCATGGAGACCTTCTGCCTCGCCCTCGGCGAACAACCCGAATTGATCCGCCGCATGTTCGACCGCGTCTGGTCGATCCAGAGCTGCATCCTCATGCGCATTCTCCAATTCGACTCGGTCGGCGCCGTCACCCATCCCGACGACCTCGCCTACGCCGAAGCGCTCACCATCTCTCCAGCGCATTACCGCAAGTACGTGTTCCCCTGGTACCGCTGGAATTGCGCGATGGTTCGGGAAAGCGGCCGGTTCAACATGTACCACTCCGACGGCAAGCTCGACACCGTGCTCGAAGACATCATCGGCTGCGGTTTCGACGCCATGCACCCGATCGAGCCGAAAGCCATGGACATCGTCGAGGTCAAACGCAAAGTCGCCGGGCGCATCACACTGATCGGGAACATCGACCTCGGCTACACCCTCACGCGCGGCACGCCGGCAGAAGTCGACGCCGAAGTGAAGGAACGTATCCGAACCGTCGGCCCCGGCGGCGGCTACTGCGTGGGTTCAAGCAACTCCATCCCCTCGTACGTACCGCTCGCAAACTACAACGCCATGCGCGAGGCGGCGTTCCGCTACGGCGGCTATCCTCTGAAATTGGACTGAGCCACATGAAGATCGACCACATCGACCTCACGCACGTTCGCATCCCGCTTGTCGAGCCTTTCCGCATCAGCTCCGGCGCCGTCAGCGAGAAGGATGCGCTCGTGGTCCGCCTCTCTTCCGATGGACTCACCGGCTGGGGCGAATCCTCGCCCATGGCCGGCAGCTTTTACTCGAGCGACACACCGGAATCGTGCTGGCGCGAACTCTGTGAAAAGCTGCTGCCATCGCTCGCCGGACGCCTGTTCGAATCGCTCGACGACGCCGCTCAGTGCGTCGCCGCCATCCCGGCGAGCAACTTCGCCAAGGCGGGCGTCGAAACTGCACTGTGGGATCTCGAGGCGCAACGCCAGAACAGGCCGCTGTACAGGCTGCTCGGTGGTACGCGCTCCTCGGCCGAGTCCGGCCTCGCGGTCGGCCTGTATGACGACGTCAACGACATGCTCCGCGCCATCGAGCGCTACCTCGCCGACGGCTACAAGCGGGTGAAGATCAAGATCGAACCGGGCCGCGATATCGAGCTGATTCGCGCCGTCCGCCGCACGTTCGGTGAGATTCCCCTGTTCGTGGACGCCAACGGCGCGTACGGCTTGCGGCACACCGGAATCTTTCAGGCGCTCGACGAGTTCAACCTCATGATGTTCGAGCAGCCGTTCCCCGGCCCGATGCTCGCCGAACTCGCTGAGCTTCAACGACAGGTGCGCACGCCGGTCTGTCTCGATGAAAGCCTGGAGTCCGAAGCAGATCTACGCCGTGCCATCGAGCTGGGCAGCTTCCGCATCGCCAACATCAAGATCCAGCGTGTCGGCGGCCTTCGCCCCGCCCTACGCATTTACGAAATCTGCCGGGAGCACAACATCCCGGTCTGGGTGGGGACGATGCCGGAGCTCGGAATCGGGTGCGCGCAGGGCGCCGCCCTCGCCACTCTCGATCACTGCCTCTTCCCGACGGATGTCGAGGCCAGCCTGCGCTGGTTCACCGACGATTTGACCGACCCACTACTGACGGTCAAAGACGGGCTTCTCAACCTCTCTGAAGCACCCGGACTGGGCTATCGCGTGGATGAGCGGAAACTCGAAGGCTACGCCGTCGCCACGCGAGGCTTCTCAGCCTGAGACACAGCCGTGAATGCGTACTTGCGCCGCACCAGAAACACGTAACACCCGATCCCGATCACCAGCCACAATCCGACGCCCTTGATCGGCGCATCGAAACTGCCCGTCTGCTGGATCATCCATCCGGTCAGCCACGGCGCCACGATCCCAGCCAGGCTCGCCGCGGTGTTTTGGATTCCCACTACAGTCGCGATGCTGCCGCTCGGGATCAGGGTCTGCGTCAGCGCCCAGTAGTTCGCCGTTGCCAGGCCCAGGCCGCACAGCGAGAACACCACGAAGAACAGCATCAACGTGGTGGATGGAACCACGGCGCACATCGTCTGCGTGGACGCCGCCGCGAACCCGGCGATCGTGAACGCCTTGCGCACGTTCACCGGATCCCCGCCCCTCCCGATCAACCAGTCTGCCGCCCAGCCGGAGAGAGCCGCCACGACGGCCATGCCCGCAAAGGACACCCCGCCGTACCAACCCATCTGCTGCAGCGACATGCCATGCCGCTCCTTCAGATAGATGGGCATCCACGTCATCGAGTAGTACACGAAGTACATGTAGCAGTAAGTCCCGAGAAGAATTCCCCAGATCACCGGGCTCGTGATCATCTTCTTCACAGGCAGTCTCTGCCTCTGCGCCGCCGGCGAGCTCGTGCGCGGCAGAGCGGCCGGATCGTCCTTCTTCACCCAGAAGAGCCACGGAACCAGCCACAACAGGCTCGCCACACCCAGCACCAGAAACATCCACTGCCAGCCGATGCCGGCCACCAGCCCCGCGGCCAGCGGCAGCCCGAGCGCCGGACCGAGTTTTGTGCCCGTCATGTACAGCCCCACCGCCAGCCCGCGCTGTTTCTCGGAAAAATGCAGGCTGATGTAGCGCATGCTCGCCGGAGCCACCACCGCCTCCCCCGCGCCCACCAGCAGCCGAAGCGCGATCAGGCTCCCCAGCCCGGTGGTCAGCGCCGTACTCGCGGTGGCGAGGCTCCACAGCAGAAAGCCGATCAAGTACGGGATGCGCACGCCGTAGCGGTCGAGCAGCGCACCTCCCGGAATCTGAAGCGCCGCGTACGCCCAGAACACCGCCGACAGCGCCAGCCCCTGTTGCGCTTTGTCCAGACCAAACCCGGCGGCCATCGATGGCAGCGCGACGGTCAGGTTCACTCGGTCGAAGTACGAGATCATCATCCCGAGGCTCAGCAGCCCCACCACCGGCCAGCGCATGTTGCGTGCCGCGGAGCTCATTGCTTCACCATCCAGCCGCGGTCCCATGGCTGGGCCAGCGTCGGCTGGTTGTGATACCTCTCCATCCGGATCTCCAGCCTCGTGCCACATCCCGGCCCCAATCGGACGGTCACCAGCGGTCCGTTCACCGGCGCCGTCTTTCCATCAGATGCCACCGAAATAAACTGATGCTCCCCGTACGCGCCCGCCTGCACGATCACCGTCCGGGCGTCGACCGGGTTCGTATTCACCAGCGTCAGCGTGACGGCGTCCGCGCCGATCTTCTCGACCAGCGCTCCCACATCGTCTGGCAGCCCGGAACGCCGCCGCACCGGATCGAAGTAGCGAACCCGGCTGTGCAGCGTCCAGATATTGCCTGTAAGGTACCCGCCGAGCGTCAGCTTTGTGAGGGCGTCGGTCTGAGCAGGATTGAGCCCCATCGGATAGTCGGCCAGCCGCGTGTCGGGCGTCGTCGGATCGTTGCGCATCTCCTCCACCCTCGCCCGAATCGCGCGCAGGTCCGCCCGCAGCGCCTCTTCCGGGTAGCCTGGATTCTGTCCCTCGAGGAACGCGATCCAATCCGCCGTTGGCACGCGCTCGAGGTCCTTACGGTCTCCGGACCAGAAGTAGATCTCCGTCAGACGGTTGGTGAACAGGTTCGGCGTCCACTGATACCAGGCCTCCTGCCCGCTCTGTCCGTGGCCACGCGGATCGCCGTACATGTGGGGGATCATGAGCTGCCCGTCCACGACCTTCTTCTGCGCGTAAAGGTTGTCCATCTGCCGCCGCAGCGTGCCGATATAGGCCGGATCGCCCGTCAGCAGGTACGCGTTGCCGAACCCCGGCCACATCCCCGCATCAAAAGTATTGCGGTGCGCGATCTGCTCGATCTCGCCGTCGAAGATCGTGAAGTTCCAGCCGTAGGTGCCCTTGTACCACTTACCGCCGTACTCGCCGCCGATCTTGCCGTCCAGCCCGACGTTGGTCGGGATGTTCCCGCCCGCCGCCGCCGTGCGCTCCTTCCACGCGTCGACGTACTCGATCACCCAGTCCCGGTATTTCTTCTCGTGCGTGAGCATGTAAGCGTTCAGTGCGAGGTTGGTGGCGGCCAGGTTCAGTGGATGGTCGCCCACGCTGTCCAGATACTCCGCGCAATGAGCGAGCATCTTGTCGTAGTTCGCATTGAGATCGAGCAGCTC
>JAEHDI010000229.1 GCA_016880505.1 Bryobacterales bacterium
CCAGGTTGAATCGCAGAGAGCTGCCGGACAGGTCCGGTGCCAGCTCGGGCTTTCCGGATTCGCCATAAGAAAAGCGGATTTCCGTGGGAGGCAGCTCCAGGTAGCGCCCGAGCATGTCCCGAAGGACGCCGCGTGCGACGATGAACCGGCCCCGGTCCCTCGGGAAAACAAAGCGTGCGGCGCGGGAACGCTCGTCTTCGGCAAGATGATCAGAGAACCTCACAAGCAGTTCCGGGGGTATGTCGAGCGCGGCACGCCAAACATGAACGACGCCGCAGGCGACTTCGAGGCTTTCGGGTGGAGGCGACCACATGAGGAGGCAGCCGTGCTCACTGCGCGCCACGCCCTCAGCGCGGCGCCTTGCGTCCGACCCGGCTCAATACCTGGTGAATCGTGCCGAAAATCGTGTCTTCCACTTCTTCGGTGAACGGTCCGGGCTGTCCGTAGTAGATCATGCTGTCGACCGCTTCATAGCCGCCTTCCTTCAGGATGCGCCGTGAGGGGATGTAGCACATCACGTCGTTCGAGTAGCCAGCCACGACGATGTTCTCCTTCGGGTACTCGCGTTTGATTCGCAACGCATAGTCCACCACGACTTCCCCGCCAAGGGCGACAAGCGTGAGGCTCTTTCCGAAGCGAATGGCCTGTACCGGGTAAGGCGTGCGCCGGACCGGACGGCCATCATCATAGGCGCGCAACATCATCTTCGCGTTGCGGACCTGGACGGGGTTCGACGCGGTCAGCAGCCGTTCGAAAGTCTCCCGCGTGTGCGGTTGGAACTCCGGCTCGACGATTTGGAATGCGGCGCGGATCGGACCTTTTACCCGTTGCACTTTGCCCGAGAGCGCCGCGCCCACCGAAGCCGCCAGGGTGTTGCCGTGCTGCTGGGCAAGCTCCAGCGAACTGCGCGGGTTGGGATTCTGGTCGGCGCCGCACAGCATCAGGAACATGGCCGTTGCGCCGGGATTGACCCTCTCCACTTCGATCTGAGCAAAGCCCGCGTAATCGCCGCTGATTTTGTAGAACTCGCCCGTGAGCGTGGTGTTGTGGCACGCGTAACCGAATAGGACGGCCATCAGGCTGCCGTCCGCCGCGGTGACTTTCAGCACGGGGACGGAATGGTCGACAGGCCCTTCCTTGTTCACTCCAATCCGCATGCCTCCACCGGCCGGCTCGCGGCGGTTGGTGGCGAAGCCGGCCTGTCCCTGGCCGAAGGCAATGTTCGCCGGAGCGAGTTTGCCGAGGGCGGCGCCGGCGACAGAAACGAGATTATCCGTGAGTTTCTGGCTGTAAGCCTCGAGTGTGCGCTTGTCATCCGGACTTAGCTCGAACATCAACTCCAGGTTCGCCTTCACCAGAGGACCTGTGTGGGTGTGGGAGGAGTTCAGCAGCAATTGTGAGCGGTCGAGACCGTATTCCTTTTGCACCCTTGCCGCGACCAGCTCGGAAATCGGGCGCGGGAGCCCAATCAGATCGGTGGTGACGATGACGACGCGGTTCCGCTTGGAATCCTCGATGGCAAGAGCCTTTCCCCAAAGGGGGTGCAGCACCCCCTCCGATGGATGCTTCCGGCTTGCATATCCCGAAAGCCAGATCGGAGTCGATGGCGTGATGTCAACACGTGCGACGCCCGCCTTGAAATCAGCGGCTAGGGCGGAGGCGGCGAAAAGGATCAGAATTGCGAGTCTGGCCATTATCTTGGATCCCCGGCACGATGCACTGTAACACATGGCGCTGAAGGTTCAGATCCAGACCTTCGCCAGCGGTGCGTTCTGCCTGCAAAGGTCGCACGAACCGGCGTCCCGGTAATAGAGTCCGTCCAGTTTGGCGAGGTAATAGAACGGCAGCGGGCTGAAGTCAGGCGTCTTCGGCGTCGGCTGATGGACAATGACCGCCAGCCCCACCACCTCGGCGCCATTCGCCTCGACCAGCGCTTTGAGCGCCGTGAGCTTCTTGCCGGTGCGCAGGATATCGTCCACCAGCAACACTTTCTCCCCAGGAAGTTGCTCGAGGTACTGGCGGAAGCGGAGAGGCTGCTTGTCGTCCTCCTGTTCAGCCCAGTAGACCTGATGTGCGCGTAGCGCTTCACAAACACCGTATGCCACCGGCAGACCCCCGGTAGCCGGAGCGACGATTGAAAGTTCCGGAATGATTGCGCGGATCTCCGGATTCGCCCGGAGAAGGCGGCTCAGTCCCACACTCAACACCTTGGCGTGCTGATAGTAGCGCATTGCCAGAGCCACCTGGAGGTATTCGTTGGAGTGAAGACCGTTCGGGTATTCGAAATGGCCTCGCCGCAGAGCGCCGGTCTGTTCCAGCAGCGCGACCACTTCCTCTTGGGTTGGAACGAGATGCATAAACTCAGTGAGCTCCTTTCCCGGTCAGGACACGGGGTATCGTCTGAAGCAGGATTCTCCAGTCGAGCACGAGCGACCAGTTGTCAATGTACTCCATGTCCATTTTCATCCACGTTTCGAAGTCCAGTGCGTCGCGGCCGGCGAGGGTCCAGAGGCAGGTGAGACCGGGGCGCATCCGGAGCCTTCTACGCTGCCAGCGCTTGTACTGCTCGACTTCCTCCGGAACAGCCGGCCGGGGTCCCACGAGCGACATGTCTCCACGCAGCACGTTCCACAACTGCGGCCATTCGTCAATCGAGAATTTCCGGAGCCATCGGCCGATGAGGGTCAGGCGCGGGTCGTTGGGGATCTTGAACGCCGTCCGCCTGCGGCTGAGGTGTTCGAGGCTCGATTTCAGATCCTCGGCGTTCTCGCACATCGAGCGGAATTTGTACAGTACGAAGCGCCTCCCGTTGAGCCCGCAACGCACC
>JAEHDI010000230.1 GCA_016880505.1 Bryobacterales bacterium
ACCAGAATACAGCGGTCACGCCGGGGCATATACCCCATAGTGTCGCTATGCATCCGAGGCTCTCACGTAAATCGCGCAGTTCAGGCTGACGCGTTTTTAGACGCGTTTTTGAGTGTATAATCTTGCCGGAGCCAGGTTTATGACCAGGATGTCCTTTTGGTTCGGATGCGTCCTCATCGCGGTTGTGGTCCCGCTCGTCGCTCAGCGGGGTAATCCAGTTCCCGGCCATATGGAGATCCCCACTCAGATGTCCGGGAAGGTCTTGATGGAGGATGGCAGCCCGCCTCCAGAACAGGTGACCGTGGAGAAGGTCTGCGGCGGCGGCGTTCCCGAGCCCGTCGCGCGTACCGACCCGAAGGGCGGTTTCGTGGTCCGGTCGCGCTCCGAGCTCAACACCGTCGATGCGAGTCAGAGGAGTGAAACTCGCAGCGCGAGGGGGAGCGCCGCGCCCACCGTAATCCCGGCCGGATGCTCGGTCCGGGCCCGGCTCGCCGGATACCAGTCGAGCGCCATCATGGTCATCAATCCCAAGGCCGTCGATCTCGGCACGATCATCCTCCGGCGAACCTCGGGCGGTGAAGGAACCACTGTGAGCGTTACGAGTTTGAAGGCGCCCAAGAATGCGCAAAAAGCGTATGACAAGGCGATGAAGGCGCTCGAGAAGAAGAAGTTTGACGAGGCCCGCACCGAGCTCGAGAAGGCGACCACGTCCTACCCCGAATATGCCGATGCATGGTTCGAATTGGGACGTGTCCGCCAATATTCAAGGGAACTCGGTCCAGCCCGCGAGGCCTATGAGCAGGCGATCAAGACCGACCCGAAATTCGTCAAGCCGTACGTCCAACTGGCGACGGTTCTCAACGCCGAACAGAAGTACGCGGAGCTGGTGAACGTCACCGCCACCGCCATCAAGCTGGACCCGGTGAGTTTCCCCGCCGCGCATCTCCTCAATGCGATGGGGAACCTTCGCCTTGGGGACATAAAGGCGGCCGCGGCGAGCGCCCAGCAGGCAGTCAAGCTGGACCCAGAGCACGCCTTTCCGGAAGCCGAATACACACTGGGCGTTGCCCTCGGCAACCTGGGCGACTATCAGGGTGCGGCCGAGCACCTGCGAACCTATCTTCAGGTGGCGCCAGATTCACCGAGCGCCGGCGCGGTGAAGCGGCAACTGGCCGAGTTCGAGCAACTGGCTAAGACGGCTCCCGCCGCCGCACCGGCCACCCCGCGTTAGCCGTCAGGTTAATCGGTCAGCCCCGGTGTGGCACCTTCTCTTCGTGAAGAGATTCCTCCGCGGTTTCCGTGTCCAAAGGCGGGCGGCCCTCGTGCGTGGGCTTGGTGGAACGGGCTCCAACCAAGACCAGGGCGTCACGGATACGTCTCAGCGTGCGGTGAACGGGGATAGATATGGCTGGGGTGACACCCGCCGCCCGAAGAGTCTGTGGCGCGAGGATGCGGACCTGGGTTTCCGCTCCGTGTTCGGAGAGGACGACGTGGAGAGGGAGGTAAAGCGCCGCCGCGGCGTCGGCGACGAACGCCTCCAAGAGTTGGTACGGACAACCCACACCCAAAACCGAGCATTTCGGCAACCTCACTCCGGATGAGCGCAGGATGCCGCTGGCCACGTCGAAGTCGAACGCTACCTGGAGGCCTTGCTCCTTCAACGCTGCCAGAATCCGCCTCCGCGCCTGGTCGTAGGGTTGATTCAAAACCAGGGTGTAACTGCATTCGAGATTCATTGGCGTCCCTGGAATCGGTTTATGCAATCCAATCGCCAGGCCAGCTGCGGCGTGTTTCCGTCGAATTCTGGAGACTCTCGGACATCTAGTGTGCGGAATTGGCCAACGGGGGCCAGACCTCATCGTGCCTATAATGAGGAAAGGGGCCAAAACTGGGTAGATGATGTTTCTCCTAACTCTTCTCCTCGCAGCGCAGATTGCGCCGCAGTCCGCCGATTTACCGAATCGCCAGCCGCAGCTCGCTACGGATGGAATCCGCCTGGCGTTGACCTACGGGGCCGGCGACCGTGTCTTCTTCGCGGAGTCCAAGGACGCCGGCAAGAGTTGGAGCAAGCCGGTGGTCGTCTCCTCGCAAGGCAAACTCTCGCT
>JAEHDI010000231.1 GCA_016880505.1 Bryobacterales bacterium
CTTTTTCCGGTTCCGCCGCGCCCAAGCGGTCGGTTTGCGCCCAAATGGTTTCCACGCCCAATAGCTCGGCCCGTTGCGCCTCGGCTTTGATCCCCTGCTGAAGCTGATCGAAATGATAGTGAATCTCGCGGGGGATCGATACGCCAATCCGAATGGGCGTGCGCCTTACCGACAACGCTCGGGCCGCGAGATTGGGCCGGTAACCGACATTCCGGGCAATCTCCAGAACGCGTTGCCGCGTGCTCTCGCTGATGCCTGGCCGCCCATGCAGGGCGCGGTCTACCGTGCCGATTGTGACATTCGCCAGCTTCGCGATCTCCGGGATGCCGATCCGTTTCATGCTTCTCCTTTATGAATTTTTATTATACCTTGGAATTCCGCCACACCGACCGCATCATGGTGTACTATTGACAGCTTGAGGTAACGTTCACGTATGACAGAAAACGGCGTTCAGGCGCCCGTTCCGCAACTGCGCCGGGAACTCGGAATCCTGCAGGCGACCTCGATCAACATGTCCAACATGATCGGGATTGGGCCGTTCATCACCGTGCCTGTCATCATCGCCACCCTGGGCGGCCCGCAGTCTCTGCTGAGTTGGGGCGTCGGTGCGGTGCTGGCTTTATGCGACGGCCTGGTGGTGGCCGAGTTGGGCGCCGCGCTGCCGGGTTCCGGAGGTTCCTATGTCTTCCTCCGGGACAGCCTGGGCAGCGCGCGCTGGGGGCGGCTGATGGCGTGGATGTTCACCTGGCAGTTCCTGTTCAGCGGGCCTCTGGAGATTGCCTCGGCCGGCATCGGCATGATGCAGTACTTGAGTTACCTGTTTCCTCCGCTGGCATTCCATCCGCTGCTGATGAAGTTGGCGGCCGGTATGATTTGCGCGCTGGTCGTCTTCACGTTATATCGGAAGATCCATGACGTGGCACGGCTCATGTTCATTCTGTGGATCACCGCACTAATCACCACCGGCTGGGTGATCGCGAGCGGTTTGGCCGCCGCGGATCCACGGCTGCTGTTCGATATTCCGGCCGGCAGCCTGCGGCTCAACTGGGCTTTTCTGGCGGGGCTCGGCAATGGGACGGTGCTGGTGATCTACAACTATCTGGGATACAACCAGGTCTGCTACTTGGGTGGGGAAGTGAAGCGACCCGAGCGAACCATACCGGTTGCCGTCATTCTGTCGATTCTGGGTGTCACGCTGATCGACGTCCTAGTTTCGGCGAGTTTCGTGTCGGTAGTGCCCTGGAGGGAGATGCTGAAGCCGGGCACGCCGGCCCACAACGCTGTCGCCTCGGTTTTCATGAGCCGGATCTATGGCGGATGGGCCGCTGTTACCATGACGGTGCTGGTCCTGGCGACCTCGTTCGCGTGCGTGTTCGCGCTGATGCTCGGCTACTCCCGCATCCCATTCGCGGCTGCCCAGGACGGGGTCTTCTTCCGCTGGTTCGGGGCTCTGCATCCACGGGGGGCTTTCCCGCACCGCTCGCTTCTGCTGGTGGGTGCGCTGTGCATCGTGGCCTGTTTTTTCGAACTCGAACAGATCATTACAGCGCTGATCCTGGCGCGGATCCTGGTTCAGTTCGTGGGACAGATCGTAGCTCTCTTCGTCCTGCGACGGTTCCGCCCCGAAATCGCGCTGCCGTTTCGCATGTGGGTTTACCCCCTGCCGGCGGTCGTGGCCCTGGCGGGATGGTTGTACGTTTTCTGCAGCCCGATCGTGCAGCCAGGCGGATGGAAGTACGCACTCTACGCCTTCGGAACCATTGCCACCGGATTGGCGGCGTTTCTGATGAACGCTCGGCGGAAGCACAACTGGCCCTTCCAGGGGCACGCTGCTACTTCGTGAACAGGAGGTGCAAAATGAGCCAGAGACGGACATTCTTGAGATCGGCTGTAGGCATCGGAACTGGCGCGGCGCTAACCGCCATGGCCAGCGCAGCGGCGGCAGCTGATCGGGTGGCTTCCGTCGAAGTAAGTTAAGAGGAGGAGGTGTGCTAACGCTATGTTTCGCGTAAGAATCACACTGGCGCTTCTTTGCGCCGTCGCCACCTTGCAGGTGATTGCGGCGGATCCTACTTTCCTGCGCAGGCACATTGCGGATATCCAGCCAAAGCAGGTGGACCTCACGACCGCGACCGCGCATTACAAACCGATTTTCGGCATCGGAGATCCCGACCAGCAACAACTCAAGAGCATCGCCCGGTACGGAGAACTGACAGTGGATCCCGGGGGCAGCACCGAGACCGTGAGCTACTCGGCCGAGGAACAGATCTACTTCGTCCTCGAAGGCGCCGGCGTGCTGCTCCACGATAGCCAGAAATACCCGATAAAGGGGAACGACTTCATGTATCTGCCGGTGGATGTCAGGCATGGCGTGGCGAACGCATCCAGCGCCCCGTTACGGCTGCTGGTGATGGGATTCAAGATCCCCGACGGGTTGCAGGTACCACCGACACCGAAGCTCATGCTGGCAAATGTCGACGACGTGGCGCTAAGACAGCTCGCAGGGCACGGTCCCACCTCACAGTTCAAGTTGCTGATGGGCTCGACTATGGCTAGGCCCGGCAGACACAAGCTGGCGACAACCAACACGGTAATAGAGATGTTCATCATCGATTTTTCGCCGGGTGGGACCAACATCCCTCACCATCACGACAATGCGGAGGAAATCTACTACGTGCTGCGCGGCCACGGTGACATGGTGGCGGGAGGCGGAGCTGACGGCAACGAAGGGAGGTACGCGAGCAAGGAAGGCGACGCGTATTTCTTCCGGCTTAATGCGACCGTCGGTTTCTACAGTGGCTCGAAGGCCGGCGAGGAGCATGACCTTGTGCTGGCGGTCCGCTCGAAGTATCCGTTCTCACGGGAGCGAAACCGCTAAGGCATCGTGATGTCGCGATTGGTCGTTACGCTGGTGTACGACTACGAATCGCGCTGGAGGGCCAAGAGAGGATTTGAGGCTCCGTCATGCGGAAACTACTATTGTTCGCGCTGGTCGCGTTACCGTTGTCGCCGGTCTCGCGCGCCGCGAAGACCCTCGACGTGTACGTGATCGACACAGAAGGCGGAAAGGCGGTACTCCTCGTGTCCCCTTCCGGCCAGTCGATGCTCATCGATACCGGTTACCCCGGAAACAACGGGCGGGACACCAATCGCATCGTGGAAGCGGCGAAAGCGGCGGGCGTTACGAAGTTCGATGTCCTGGTCACGACCCACTATGATCTGGACCATGTCAGCAACACGCCTGCGGTCGTCGCCAGGATCCCGGCGCGATTGTTCGTCGACCACGGGCCGGCAGTGTCCCAGGGCGAAGGCACCGCTA
>JAEHDI010000232.1 GCA_016880505.1 Bryobacterales bacterium
GCAGACATCCCGGAGCGTGACGCTCTGTTTGAGGGGAACAGCAGCAGATGGTGCTCCCCCGTCCGCAGCGAGGAGAGCAGCGTCCCTCGGTCAGCGTCAGGTTGTCGCTGGCAATTGAATCGATGTTCGGAGTTGGGCATGCGCGGGACCTCGCAGCTCTGGAACGCGCGGATGTCCTCGTAGCCGACGTTGTCGCTCAGCCTTTAGGCAGGACCCTTTCCACACTGGACGTCGTGGGTTCGAGTCCCGTCTCCCTCTCCAAGCCCAGGAAACGGGCCCCGCACCAAGCATCACTTTGACTTCTTCCAAATGATTCGATCGAGGCTTACCGGGCCCCCGCCAGCGGCCGCTAGGTACAGGAAAATGAAGCAGTAGAGCACGGCGAGCTCGCCGCCATTCGCAATCGGCCAGAAGCCCCTCGGTGCATGCGCCCGAAAGTACGCCACCGCCATCTCGCCACAAAGGACAAAAGCCACGGGCCGGGTGAAGAGCCCGGCCAGGAGAAGTATTCCGCCAAATGTCTCAAGAACTCCGGCCACCCACGGCAGGGTTCCAAACGCGGCCGTAGCACCGCTTCCGCCCATTCCGCCGAAGCAGCCGAAGAGTTTCTGAAAACCATGGAGTGAGAACGTGAATCCCGCAACGATCCGTAGGAGCGAAAGTGCTCTCGGTTCCAGTGGGTGCATCATGGCTATTCCCCCTGGCGGACTATCCTTTCGCCTTTGCGCCCGCGGCCTTCCCCTTCTTCCGCCACTCCGCCCACCGCTTCCGTTGCGCATCTGCAATGCGCTTCAGCGCTGCTGCGCTGAGTTTGCGCCTCTTGCGAGCGGGTGCTGCCGGCGCCGCAGCCGCCTTGCGAGTTCCTCTCCCCCCGATCAGCCGCCGGACTTCCGCAATCTGCTGATCAAGTCGTTCTCGCCGTAACTCCAGGCCAACAAGTGCAGCTTCAAGAACTTTCGGATCTATCGAACGTCTTCTTCCTCTAGGCATAAATCCTCCTCTGACGCGAAGCTGAAACTCGTAGGATTATAACCTAAACGCCTGCCTCAGAGTGTTCCAAGAAACGCAGCGGCCGTTCGAAAAAGGAGGAGTCACAGCAACTCCTCAAGACTCTACCAGGCCTTCAGCGCATCCTCAAACAGCCTGGCCAGCTCCTCGGGGCCCACCGGGCGCGGCGAGAGCTTGGTGACGCGGTGTTGCGGCAAGGTGCCCTCGACCAGCGCGGGGATGTCATCGGCCGTGTAGCCGACCGCGCTGAGGCCGTTCGGGACTTTCAGCCGGTACATGAATGCCGTGATCCGCTCCGCGAGGATCTTCCCGGCGTCCTCCGGCCGTGCGCGGGAGACATCCGCTCCCAGCACCTCGGCGGCCCGAAGGTGACGCTCGGGGCAAGCCGGCGCCGTGAACCGGAACACGGCGGGCGCGTTCAACACGACCGAGATGCCGTGCGGTATGAGCGGACGGTCCGCCGGGTACCCGTCGGCGCGATAACCGCGCACCATGCCCGAAACGGGGTACGACATGCCGTGCGCCAGGTGTACGCCCGCGTTCCCAAACCCCACTCCGGCATACGAGGCCGCCAACAGCATGTTCGCCCTTGCCTCGTCGTCGGACGGGTCCTCGACCGCGCGAAACAGGTACTTCGCTAGCATCCGAAGCGCCTCCAGAGACCAAATGTCGCTGATCGGGTTCGAACCCTGATAGGCGGGGCGCAGGGCGGGAAGCTCCGGCCGCGGCCGCTGCGTGAACGGCAAGGCGGTGTAGGACTCGACGGCGTGAGTGAGCACGTCCAGCCCGGTCGATGCGGCGGCCATGGGCGGCAGAGTACGCGTGTTCTCGGGATCGAGCAGGCCCAGTGTGGGCTTCAGCCGGCGGCTGGCGATCCCCGTCTTCGCGTGCATCCGAGCCAAGTCGAAGATTGCCACTCCAGTGGTCTCGCTGCCCGTGCCCGCCGTAGTCGGGATGGCCATGAGCGGCTTCAGCGGACCGGGCACGGGCACGCCCTTTCCGATGGGCGGGTTCACGTAATCGAGGAAGTCGCCGGGCGGATACGTGGTGTACAGGTTCACCGCCTTAGCTGTGTCAATCACCGAGCCGCCGCCCACGGCCACGAAGGCGTCGTATTGGCCCGCGACGGCGAAGGCGATGGCATCGCGGAAGGATTCGTCGGTGGGCTCGACGTGCACCCGATCGTAGACCGTACAGCAGATCTTCCCGTTGGCCAGCGACTCGAGCACGCGTTCCCCAGGGGGCAGCCTGCGCACGGTGGGATCTGTCAGGACGAGGACGCGGCGGGCGCCAAGTTCGGCCAGATCCATGCCCACTTCGCGTGTCACGCCGAAGCCGAAGCGGATCGCGGAAGTCGCCATTTCGAAGGCGAATTCGTTTGCCATCTCAGCAGGAGTCTCCATATTGCTACCCAGTGTCTGAGTCAGTATAACCCCAGCCGCCTTTCCTGTATATTCCATAGACAACTCTCCGCCCTTGTGATATATAACGGTTACTCGGGAACGCGATGGCAGAGGTTTCAGGTAGCCTGACTTGAGTCGTTTTGCGATCCAGGCGCCAGAGGGGACAGCTTTGTTGATCGGCCCAATACGCAGCCGTTCCAAACCGCTCCTGAAGACGGACAGGAAGAAAGACTCGTCTCTGAACGACGAGACTAGTGAATTGCCCCCGGGCCGGCCGGCGAATGACCCCGCCCCTGACGATCTGCTTCCGGACCTGGATATCTCCGGCAGCGAGATTCTTGAAGAGCCGGATCTTGCGCTCATCCCAAGCGCCGAGGACGCCGAAGAACTGGGC
>JAEHDI010000233.1 GCA_016880505.1 Bryobacterales bacterium
CCTCTCGGATGGTCTGCCGTTGTTCGGCGAGGACGTGGGCGGCCTGGGCTTGCTGCAAATTCCGCCGACCGATCTCGGTCAGGTGGAAGTGATCAAAGGGACGTCATCCGCGCTGTACGGAGCGGGGGCCATGGCGGGCGTCGTAAACCTCATCTCGAGGCGTCCCGCTGCAAAGCCTGTGCGCGAGTTCCTGGTAAACCGCACCACACTTGGCGGTACCGATGCGGCCTCATTTGTCGCGGCACACCTCTCTTCGTCGTGGAGCATGTCCTTTCTGGGGGGCGGCTACTGGCAGAACCGAAGGGATATCGACCGCGACGGCTGGGCGGATCTTGCAGGATACTCGCGCGGAATTGCCCGCCCGCGCTTCTTCTGGGACGGCAGCAACGGTCGAACCGCACTTCTCACGGGCGGGATCACCTATGAAGACCGTTCGGGCGGCACCATTCCCGGCGCGGCCCTAGCCGCGACCGGAGCGCCGTATGCCGAGGCGCTGGACACACGCCGGTACGACTTCGGCGGGAATGCGCAGTTCCTCATTGGAAACCAATATGTGGTCGTAACCCGTTTCTCCGCATCCGCCCAGCAGCATGATCACCGCTTTGGAGAGGTGCGGGAACGTGACCGGCACGAACTCTTCTTCGGCGAGGTTTCCTTGCGCGGCTCAGCGGGCCGCCATACTTGGGTTGCCGGTGTCGCCGCTGAGCGCGATGCCTACCGGCCGCGCGACATGACCGGCTTCGCCTACACCTACGTCACACCTGGCGTCTTTCTCCAGGACGACATCAACATCGCTTCGTGGCTCTCCGTGTCGGCAAGCGCCAGAGCCGATCTTCATAGTCAATACGGTACGCTCATGAGCCCGCGCTTATCGGGCCTGTTTCGTTGGGCGGGTTGGACCAGCCGGCTATCAGCCGGCCAGGGCTTCTTCGCGCCGACACCCCTCACCGAAGAAACCGAAGCCGCGGGATTGGCGCGGCTTGTCGTTCCGGTACCGTTGATAGCCGAACGTGGACGAAGTGCGTCGCTCGATGTGACGAGGACCGTCGGCCCGGTTTCCTTCACCACGACGCTGTTTGCCTCGACGATCCGGCATCCGGTTCACGTCGCCCGCGGTGACCGCTACGAGATCGTCAACCTGCCCGAGCCGACGACAAATCGTGGGCTGGAGCTTCTGGGCACATTACGGAAGGCCCCTTTTGCCGCCACCGCGTCATACACGTACGTTCGCTCCAGTGAACTGGAGTTTACGGGCGGGCGCGCCGATGTGCCATTGACCCCCCGTCACAGTTTCGGCCTCGTGGGTGTTTGGGAGCAGGAAGGGAAGAGCCGTTTGGGAGTTGAGTGCTACTACACAGGTCGCCAGCGCCTCGAATACGACCCCTACCGCGCCTTCTCGAGGCCCTACGTCATCTTCGGTGTGATGGGAGAAAGGAAGGTCAGCGCCCATATGAGGCTGTTCCTAAACCTCGAAAACCTCACAAACGTGCGCCAGACGCGTTGGAACTCGCTACTGCGTCCGAATCGAGCGCCCGATGGCCGCTGGACCGTGGATGCGTGGGCTCCGCTAGACGGGCGGGTCATCAACGGCGGCGTCAGGTTCCTGTTCTGACACTCCTGTCCCTTCCTGAAGCTGTTGCGACCGGTGGGCCTTGCAGCGCTCGGGACCGCAATCGAACGTGGAATGCACGGGCAACGTCGAACACGGCCGCCAAGGATTTGCCAGTCCAAGCCGGACAATCCGCCCCCACCCAGCGCATATAGTGAACGAACACGGCAACACGCCGCGCCCAGGGAGCGGGTGGTGGAGGTTCCCGCGGCGCGAAGCACCGGGCGTAGCGGGCGATCAACAAGCGGCGCAGGAGGGCGCGGCGTTTCGCATCTGAACGATTCTTTCGACCCCCTTCGGGTGTGGACTTATGTTCGCGGACGGGAGCAAGCAGCAGCGGCTGTGGAGAGAGCTTCGAGGTGTAGGTGACGCTTTCCCGTTGCACCTGCGTCACGGTGAGATGTTCCACACCTCAAGCAGCACCCACCCTTGACGAGTCCGGCCGACTGACCCGCCAATATCCCAGTGTTCCTGCAACAGGCGGCTCGCCTCTTCCGGAATCGGAATCGGACCGATGATGTCCGGGCGCTCGGTGAGCGGGGTGAGCCACAGTCTTCCGGGCTGCACATGAGCAACGGTGAAATGATCCTGAATTTCCTCCGAGCACTTTCGCGGTGGCTGTTTCTCCACATGGTTGCGAAGGATCTCCAGTGCGTCGGTGGCCACTGGCAGTTCCCTCACCGCTTCCTTCGCCCGCTCGTGCGCTTCCTCGACGTCTTCGACGTACTCCTTCTCCGCGAGCCAGGCAGCCAGTTTCTTGGTCACCGTTCCCGCCAGCCTCAGGGTCTCCTTGCCGGCGATGACCTTATGAGTCATGTAGTAGCCCAGGAACTCGCCGTAGGCTTCCAGCATCTCGTCGGGGCCGAATGACGTGCAGAAAGAGCCGCCGGCGGCAGTGGTGCGGTCATATTCAGCCTGGTCGTGGCCCGGCCAGTATCCGTTCAGGAACCGCTTGAGCAGCTCAATGATGTCCTCGTAATCAGTCGCTCGCTTGGGGGAAAGGCGGCTGCGCTGCTCGGTGAGGAACTCGTCGAGGACGGCCTCGATCGTTCGGAGTGGCGTCGGTTCCATGCTGGCGGCGGTGGGCCTACTCCTTCTTTTTGAGGAGATGGTCGTTCTCGGCAATGAACGTCCGAATCGAATCAGCCATCGCCAGCAGCTTTTCCCACTGCTCCTTGTAGAGGGTCACTGGAAACCTGCCCAGCCCGTAGACCGACACAGCACCCTTCTCACTGACCTTCAGCGTGACTTGCCCCCGAGAGGGCGACTTGCGGAGCGCTTCGTTCTCCGCTCGGAGACGTTCAATCTCTGCCTTCAGATGTGCTTCCGACATGGCGTATCACTGGAGTGATACCACAAAAGGAAGCCGACCCGGGATGATGCGCGATGCCGGTTGGATGGTCTTGGGGCGGATCTCCGTGTGGAAGACCCTTTCCCTTACCCCAACGCGCCCGGGCGCAGGCGGCACCCTGCGACGAGGGGGTGGAGGTTCCCGAGGCGCGAAGCATCGGGCGCAGCAGGCGATCAACGAGCGGCGCAAAAGAACACGCGGAGCCCCGCCGGCGCCCTCGGGGCGCAGGAAAACGGCGTACTCCGAAGCTGCGGTGTAGAAGTAACAAAGCGCCGCCGTAATGCCGAAATGCGCTCCAGCCCCAATGTTTCCGGGCCTTCCGAGAATTTCAGCCCCGCCCCGCCTTGGACCAAAAAGTGTACTTTTTGGACCGCGCGCCCGCAAAAATCCCCTATCCTGAAATCAACGATTTAGAGCCGCGAAACCGGCAACGGCGAGAGAGGGTTTTGGACCACTGTTATTGACCCTCTTTTAGGCTGCCAGAAGCCGTGCGATCGTGCCCTTTCCTACGCCCAGCGCCTCCGCGATCGCGCGCTGTGAGAAACCCGACTTATGCAGCTTCAGCGCCCGCCTCTGGTCGAGTGCAACCTTCGGCCGGCCGACGCGAGTGCCTTTGTGCTTCGCCGCGGCCATGCCCGCCTTCACGCGCTCCTTGATGAGTTCGCGCTCGAATTCCGCCACTGCCGCCAGCATGTGCAGCAACAGCCGGCTCGTCGGATTTGACTGCTCGGTGTCGATCGCCTGGCTGATGGCGAGGAACCGTATCCCGTGCGAACTGAGGCGCTGAAGCTGTTCGGAGAGATTCAGAACACTGCGGCCGAACCGATCCAATTTCCAGACCAGCACGGCGTCGCACCTATGCGCCGCGGCATCCCGCATGATGCGGTCCAGCTCGGGCCGGTTGGCTTTCGCGCCGCTCCAACCGGTATCCACGTACTCCCCTGCGACCGACCAACCTCGGCGCTGGCAGTATTCGCGCAGTTCGCGAAGCTGCATCTC
>JAEHDI010000025.1 GCA_016880505.1 Bryobacterales bacterium
TCCGGCGAGAGGTCTTTGCCGAGAACACTCCACTCGCCACCCCTTTTTCGGATGGTCAACTCGCGGATTACCGGCTTCGAGGCCTCAAGGCCGAAGCGGGCGCGGAGGGTGTCGCCACGTTCACCATCCCAAGTGACGAGCAACGAGCCTGCTGAGACTTCCGCTTGCAGTCCGGGCTGTGCGCGGTAACCGCTGAAATCACAAGACAAGGGTGCGGCAATTGCGGAAAAGGCGAGTATGAAGAAAACAGCAACCCGAGCGACCGTCATGGGCGAATTGTAACGGAAAAACCCGTGGCGATCTCGTTGCGGGCGGAGGCTGGGTTGGATATGCTGCTTGAGCCAAAGGAGCACCGATCATGTTCGATGTCACGAAAGCAGGGCTGACACGAAGGAAGCTGCTCGAGGGCGGGGCGGGGATGTCGGCCTTCGCGTCCGCCTTGAAGCTCATGGATGGTTCACAGGGTACGCAGCCGAAAACAGCTCCGCCCGTGAACAAGAACTCGGCGCCGAGCGACCTGAAGATCACCGACATGCGGGCGTGTACGGTCGCCGCCAATTACGACTATCCGATCATCCGCATTGACACTAACCAGGGGATCTACGGCCTGGGCGAGGTGTTCGCCGCGGGCGTGCGCGGCAGCGCGTTAATGCTGAAGGCTCACCTCGTCGGTAAGAATCCGCTTCAGATCAGCTCGATTCTCAGGGGGATTCGCAATTCGGCCGGCCAGAACTTCTGGAACACGGGTTATGGAGCAATCGACCTCGCGCTCCACGACATCGCGGGCAAGGTCTTTGGCGTGCCGGTCTGGAGGCTCCTCGGAGAGAAGCTTCGGGACAAGATTATCATCTATTGCGACACGACCGGCCACAAGGATGCGCAGGTTTACGCGAAGCGAGTCGCACTGCGCAAAGCCGCGGGGTTCAAGTTTTTCAAGATGGACCTTTACACAAGCCTCGTGAAGGACCGCCCGGGCGCAGTCAACACCAGGGGCGTCGCGACCGAGAAGGGACTCGGCTACTTGTGCGAGCTTCTTGCCGCGGGCCGAGAAGTGATTGGATGGGAGACCCCGCTCGCGGCGGACCATTTCGGGCCCCTGAACGTTGACGATGCGATTCGCTACAGTCGCGCCTTCGAACCGTACACGCTGGCGTGGGCCGAGGACCTGATCCCGGAGTGCTGGCTGAACTGGCGCGGCTTCAAGGCGATCAAAGAAGCGACCACCACCCCGGTGCTTACCGGCGAACAGGGCTTCGGGCTTGCCGAGTGCTTCCGCAACCTGATCGACAACTACGCAGTGGATCTGATCCACCCGGATTACGTCGGATCGGGCGGACTGCTCGAGATCAAGAGGATTGCAGATTATGCGGCGGCGCACGGCATTCCAACGGTGATCCACCAACCTGGTTCTCCCGTCGGGCAGATTGCGATGACACATCTGGCGGCGGTGCTCACCAATTTCGTCGCTTGCGAGCACCACGCGGCTGACATGCCGTGGTGGAACGATCTCGTAACGGGTTTGCCGAAGCCGATGATCAAGGACGGTTATGTGGAAGTGCCAGACAAGCCGGGACTGGGCGTGGAATTGAACGATGAGGTGGTCAAGAAACACCTCCGGGAGCCGGATTACTTCGGACCGACGCCACAGTTCGACGAAATGATTACGTCTGGGTGGCGGCGGACGGGCCCGTGGCCGCATTATGACGAGGAAGGGAAGTGGTGCAACTGCGTGACGTATTGAAGGGGAGGCCGGCATGAAGACCACAAGGCGTGAATTTCTGGTGGCGCTCGGCGTGGGCGCGGCCGTTAGGCTGTATGGCGTTGGCGGGAAGCCCATTCGGGGGGTGTTTCCGATCATGGCGACGCCATTCACGGAATCGAAAGCCGTGGATTTCGAAGATCTCGAGCATGAGGTGGACTTTCTCGACCGTTGCGGTGTCCATGGCATGGTCTGGCCCCAGCTCGCCAGCGAATATTGGCTGTTGACCAAAGAGGAGCGGTTCCGCGGGATGGAGTTGCTGGCAAAGGCGATACGCGGGCGGAGGCCGGCGCTGATCCTCGGCGTGCAGGGACCGGACACGGAGGCGATGCTCGAGTACGCGCGTCACGCGGAGAAACTCGAGCCGGACGGCATGATCGCTATCCCTCCGCCACAGGCGAAGACGCTCGACGACTTCCTCAGCTACTACCGTGCGCTTGGGAAGGTGACGAAACGACCGGTGTTCGTGCAGACGAGCGGCGGAGCGCAAGGGATCGAGCCGAAGGTCGAGGCGCTGGTCGAACTGGCACGGGAGTTTCCCAACGTTGCGTACGTGAAAGAGGAGTACTCGCCGATTATCGACCGGATGATCGCGCTGGCAAAACAACGCCCACCGATCCGTGGCGTCTTCAGCGGCGCGCACGGCAAGGGCTGGACTTACGAGATGCGCCTCGGCTGCGACGGCACGTGCCCGGGCTCGCCGCTAGCGGACATCTACGTGAGGATCTGGGACCTGTATCAGGGCGGCGAGAAGGACAAAGCACTCGACGTCTTCAGCAAGCTGCTGCTGGTGATCAATATCGAGCAGCAGATTCCGGGCACGCTCGAATACGTGATGAAGCGCCGCGGCGTATTCAAGACAGCAGTTTCACGCCGGCACGAGGTAAAGCTCACGCCGGAGGCTGTCGCGGAGATCGAATACAACCTCGCGCCGCTCAAGCCTTGGATGCGGGCTTAGCGGCAGGGCGAGCGCCCAAGCCGCCGGAGCTTCGCTATTATGTGGAATCTATGCGTGTATGGAGACGTGTGTTCGTACTGCTGGCGGTCGTCGCCGCCGCGGGGTTCTCTCAGGGGCTCGAGTACATCCGTGAACACTACACGAAGTACGAGTTCCGGATCGCGATGAGGGACGGAAAACGGCTGTTCACTGCTGTGTACGCACCGAAGGATACCTCCCAGCCGTATCCGATCCTGTTGCTTCGAACGCCATACGGCGTGGGACCGTACGGCGCGGACAACTACAAGACCTCCCTGGGTCCATCGGAGAAGTTCGCCCGCGAAGGCTACATCGTGGCGTATCAGGACGTGCGCGGCAAACACGAGTCCGAGGGCGAGTTCGTCAACGTGCGACCTCACATTCCGAACAAGCGCGGCCCACAGGACGTGGATGAGAGTTCCGACACATTCGACACGGTTGACTGGCTGGTCAAGAACGTGCCCAACAACAATGGACGTGTGGGAATCTGGGGCATCTCGTATCCCGGGTTCTACGCCGCGATGGGCGCCATCGACGCACACCCCGCCCTGAAGGCCGCATCGCCGCAGGCTCCGGTGACGGACTGGTTTATTGGCGACGACTTCCGGCACAATGGCGCCCTGTTTCTCTCTCACGCGTTCGCGTTCTTTGCCCGCTTCGGCCGCCCGAAGCCCGAGAAAGCGACGATTCCGGAGACTCCGTTTGAACCCGGCA
>JAEHDI010000026.1 GCA_016880505.1 Bryobacterales bacterium
CGGCGGCGAATCCCGCCGCCCCGATCCATGAATGCAGCAGGAGCGCGCCGACGACGGTCGAAACGTTTACCATTCCCTGATGAAACGCGGCGAACGCGAACCGGCGCTTACTGTACAGAAGTGCAGTGAACAGCGTGCTCAGAGAGAGGGCCGGGATTGCTGTCGCGGTGACCCTCAATAGCCGCGCGGCC
Organism: Bryobacterales bacterium; assembly: GCA_016880505.1. Lineage (GTDB taxonomy): Bacteria > Acidobacteriota > Terriglobia > Bryobacterales > Bryobacteraceae > JAEHDI01. The sequence goes on from JAEHDI010000026.1 coordinate 192, forward strand.
TGTGAAACGGTCTCCGCGGAAAGGCCTGGCGCGAGAAGGCGGACCAGTGGTTCGGCGGCAAAGATGAACAGCACGGACGCACCGACCGCCAGGCGGAGTATCGGCCGGGCGAGATCGGAGAACGCGGGAGTTTGTTCGGGTAAAGCCAGCAGAGGCCCGAAACCGAAGATCACCGTGGTGGCAAACACGGCCCACCACAGATCGACGGGCGCGAAAGCAACCGAGAGCGCGTCGGCCGGCGGCCCGGTTCCCAGCAGGTACGCGATTACAACCTGGCGGACAAAGCCAAGCAACTGCCCGCCGAAGATCGCTGCGCCGGCCACGAGGCCGCCCTTGACGACCTTCCACTCAGAGATCCGCGCTGAGGAGGTCCCGATAGCAGTGCTCATTCGAGGATAAGGCGAAAGGAACGTGCGCCCGAAAGAACGCATTTATACTGTTCCGAAATCTGTGCCGTGAAAACGAGAGGCTCTGTTGACGAATTGCACGGGAATCCCATTCCATCGCCTCCAGCTTCTCGACCGCCCCAAGGAGAGATCCAGCTGTCTGTGGGCGAAAATGCACTCCGGTGCAGCCGTCGACGACCGTCTCGGTGGCTCCGCCTTCGCCGAAGCAGACGACGGGGCGGCCGCACGCCTGGGCCTCGACAGGAACCATGCCGAAGTCCTCGCGACCCGGGAAGACGAGCGCGCGGCAGTTGCGATAGAGATCGCGAAGGCGCTCGTCGGAGACCTCGCCCAGAAACTCGACGGGCGGCCGTGCGCGCGTGTGCAGATCTTTCCCGAGCGTGCCTTTGCCGGCCACAAGAAGACGACGAGGCCCGCCGGAGAAGGCGTCCACCGCGAGGTCAATTCGTTTGTAGGGTTCGAGGGAAGAGACGACGAGGTAGTAATCGCCGGCCGGCCGCAGGTCCGAAGACGGCGTAAAGAAGTCGGTGTCCACCGGAGGATAGACGACCGTCGCCCCCGCACCATAGATGCTCGAGATTCGCGCGTGGACGGTTTCGGAATTCGCGAGAAACCAGTCGACGCTCAAGGCTGTGCGTCGGTCGAAACGACGCAGGTACGGGGCGACGATCGCAAGCGCGGCGCGCTTCCACAGCCGGCCGCTGCCGAAACGGAAATAGTCCTCTCTGTTGTCCCACACATAGCGCATGGGCGTATGGATGTAGCTGATGTGCGTTGCGCCGGCCGGCACGCATACGCCTTTGGCCACCGCGTGGCTGCTCGAAATCACGAGATCGTAGCCGCTCAGATCGAGCGAGCGGGCAGCGATTGGAAACAACGGCAGATAATACCGATACGCCTGCCGGGCCAGTGGCAGTTTGTCGAGGAGAGACACGCCGTGGACGCGCTTCTCGATCTCAGCGGTCACGTTCCCGCGTTTCCAGACAAGCGTGAAGACATCCGCATCCGGCAGGAGGCGGATGAATTCGGCGAGCACCTTCTCGCCACCGCGCATGCCAGTGAGCCAGTCGTGAACGAGAGCGATTTTCAAGTTCTCGGCGCCACCCAGCGCCGTTCACCAGCGGGCGCCACCGGGACAGACCGGAGGCCAAATTCGATGGTCAGGCAGAGCAGGGCGAGGAGCAGCCCGAGCACGCCTGCCACGAACAGATTGAGGGGGATATTGGGGGAGGACGGCCGTTCGGGCGGCACGCCAGGATCCAGAATGTTGAGCCTTTCGCCGCGAAGACCGGATGCGGACTGCAATTCGAGTAGACGTTTCTGGGCTTGCTCACG
>JAEHDI010000234.1 GCA_016880505.1 Bryobacterales bacterium
CCGTCGTCCCGGCGGACCGACGCGATAGCGGCCGGGACGGAAGCATCGAGTCGCGCAACGCAACACTCGGGTTTTGGTGGCGCCGGAATCCTCCGGCGCAAGGCTGACCCTCAAACCAGGGAGTGTGTTCCATGGTCGGAAGTCGTGGAGGTGAACGTTCTTCGTGACGCAATGGCTGTCGACTCGCTCGATTCGTGCGGCGTGTATTTCGGCACCACCGGCGGGCAGGTGTACGCGTCGGCCGATGCCGGCGACAGTTGGACGCCGATTGTCCGGGATCTTCCGGCCGTGCTTTCTGTCGAGGTCCAGACACTGTCGTGATTCGAGTCGCGCTCCCGGCGCATTTACGGAATATGGCTGGTGTGGACGGCGAGGTGCGGCTTGCCGTCAAAGGTCCGCTCACCCAGCTCTCGATCCTTGACGCGCTCGAGGCCGCGTATCCGATGTTGAGCGGCACAATCCGCGACCAGGTCACGAAACAGCGCCGTCCGTTCCTCCGGTTCTTCGCCTGCGGCGAGGATCTGTCTCATGAGCCGCCGGACGCCCCATTGCCGGACGCGGTCGCGTCGGGCGCCGAGCCGTTCCTGATCATCGGGGCCATCGCCGGCGGCTAAAAGTGGCGCCGCACTCCGGCAGCGCGGCGCCATCCTCTTACGGCGCGATGGTGAACGCGGTCACGCGCTCGGAATTAGGCGAGAATCGAGGAAGTGGCTCCGTGAGACTGGACTGTCCGGCGACGCTGGCTGGAGTCAGATGGACCGACACTAACGTGGTGCCGGCTGCCGCCTTCATATCACCGTGGGTGACATACGCCACATAGACCGGGATGTCCGCCCCCTCAACCATGGCCGGGCTGGCCTCCAAAACCTCATAGACGGCGTACATCTCGCCCGTTGAGGGATCCACCGATACCGGCACAAGGCCGTACTCGTTTGCCGCGGCGGGCACGAACGCGGACCTCTCGGATTCGATCCGCCGCAGCACGCCGGAGGTGTTTTGTCCGCTTGTCAGTCTGACCACAGCGTCCGTAAACAGGCTGACTCCCACGGGCACACTCGAGAACTTCACTGTGATTCTCGTGCCGGAGTCCGCCAGTCCTGCCATGCCCAGGTTCCCCCGGTTGGCGATTGTTGGGAACGACGGATTGAAAAAACCGGTCTCCGAGAAGTAGCCGACACCGGGGAAGCTCTGACTCAAAGGCGCCGGAGAAGTGTCGGCATCCACGTAATCGGCGATGGTGCGTTTGAGGAACACAGTGGGGAAGAACTCCTGAACCCGGACGCTGAACTGGGTGCGCCCTCTCTTATTTGGCTTGTTTAGGAGCTGCGGATTCTGCGCCTCCGTTTGTTGGAAGACTGGCGGCGCTTCCACTGTGAAGTTCAACTCGGGCATCGTGAAGCCGATAAACACATCCGGGTTGTTGACCTGGATCGGTGAAGCCGCGGTCACCTCCACGGTTGCCACGATCGGAAACGATATCCACGGGTTCGTCACGAGCTGGCTCGCGTTTGCCCTGATGTTGACAATACGCAGGGTCCGGCCCGAAGCGCCCGGCGGGTCGAGTGGCACGCCGAGGAAGTCGATCACGTTGTCGCCGGCACGCACTCCCTGGAAGACGTTGGGCCTGCCTGCCGCGCCGCTGTACACGCCGGCGCCGTCGGCGGTACCGGAGATCGCGCAGATTCCCGGCGACATTTCCGGTGCGCCGGGAGCGCCGCAAACAAGTTGCGACTCAGGCGCCGGCTCGTCGATGAGCAGCAGCGCTTCCGTCCATTACAGGCCCTCGTCCGCAAGCAGCCG
>JAEHDI010000235.1 GCA_016880505.1 Bryobacterales bacterium
CTCGGCCGGCGTGACGGCTTCTTGAGCGCACACCAGGACGGGCAACAGTAGCAGGGAAACGCATCCAGTCACTACGCGATGTGAGTGGATGGTCTTTTCGCTCTTCAATAACATTACGTGCGCTGCCCACAAAAGACTTGTATCCTAAACCCATCGGGCAAACACTCGGGTGGCGGCAGCGGCCCGAGCGTGAAGTCCGGAACGGCGGTAAGCAGTTCCCTGTCCATCCGGTTGAATCGGAGCGGGATCGTCGGCGGCTACAGAGTTTTCCGCCATTCGCCTGGGCCATGCCGAGAGTCCATCGTAGCAGGCGGAAATCGTGATCGCATCGTTCTCTTCGTCGGTGCGATGACGCAGTCCGGTATGATGAAGGGCATGGCAGAAGTGGCTGAGGAAGCCGTGAAACTCGAAGGCGCGCCGGTGCTTTCGATCACTCGCAGGGGCTCGTCGGCGCAAGCGATGTCCGATTTCAGCACCGCCCAAGCAGGTCGAGGCCGAGATGCTGAGGGAGACCCAGAGGTATCCGCGCAATGACCAGGCGTGGCGCTCTGATCCTCGTGGGCATCGCCCTGCTGGCTGTCGCCGCCCCGCGCCGGCGGCCGGCGATGCCGAAAATCACGCAACCCGTGCTCTTCGGCACGCCGGAGGCCGACCGCATCCTGGCCGCCCTCCAGGTGTTTCCCCCCGACGATCCGTGGAACCAGGATATTTCTACCCTGCCGGTCCACGCGGATTCGGCGCGAATCATCGCCTCCATCGGCGCCGGGAAGAGCCTCGGCTACAACCTGGACATGAACTTCGTGATCGTGCCTCCGAACCAGAAGCGGATTCCGGTGAAGATGCTGCAATACTTGGCCGAGTCCGACCCCGGACCCTTCCCTGTGCCCGACAACGCCCCCATAGAAAACTGGCCCCTGGCCGTGAATGAGGACATCAAAGCCGTCGCGCGTCCCGGCCGGACGCTGGACGACATTCAGCGCCACGGCCGGGGCGACCGGCATATGCTGGTTGTCGACCCGGGCAACGGAAAGCTCCACGAATTCTACGCGGCGCGAAAGACCGACGCGGGTTGGGAGGCGTCCAATGTCGCCACCTTCGACCTGCGAACGGGTGCTTTGCGGCCCGAAGGCTGGACTTCTTCCGATGCGGCGGGACTGCCGGTCTTTCCGGCCACCGTGCGCTACGACGAGTGCGAGCGCGGCGTGGTGGAGCACGCCATGCGCGTGACCGTTCGCAGGAGCCGGCGCGCCTATGTTCTTCCGGCGACGCACTTCGCCAGCCGACTTACGGACCCGGATCTGCCCCGCATGGGGGAAAGGCTCCGGCTGCGCCGCGATTTCGATACTTCCGGATTTCCGCCCCACGCCCGGGCGATCCTCGAGGGGTTGAAGAAATACGGGATGTTCGTGGCCGACAACGGGCAGGACTGGCTGATGTCCATCTCGCCCGATGCGCGCCTGAAGGGGCTCGAAACCCTGAAGCGGGCCAAAGGTTCCGACTTCGAGGTGGTCGAGACCGGCGCCCGCTCCGGCAGTGAGAGGCCAGCCAAGTAGGCTGAGGACGGGGGTGCGGTTGCGCCATTGGCGAGTTCCCGCCTACTCGCGGTGAGGAGAACGTACCGGGCTTCTTCCGGGAACCGGAAACGTATCCCGTCGCCGGTGCGCTCGAACTGCGTGTCGCCCAAAGTGATTGAGGAATAATGCAGGAAGGTGGTAGCGCTAACGGGATTCGAACCCGTATTTGAGCCTTGAGAGGGCTCCGTCCTAACCCTTAGACGATAGCGCCATTCTTCAATCAGTATACAGTAGCGGCTGCACGGCGCGTGCTCCGCGGTACAATCGTGCCGATGAAATGGCCCTTGTTCGCACTCCTCACCGTGCTCGCCGCCGCTCTTGCCTGGAGTGGCGTACGCTCCCCCGAGATCCCCTTTGAGAAGGTCACCATCGACCTCGGCGCCGCCGAAACCTGCGCCTTCACCGACATCAACGGCGACGGACGCCTCGACATCGTCTCCGGCGAGCGCTGGTACGAAGCGCCCAAGTGGACCCCGCACAAGTTCCGTGACCTCCCCTATTCCAGCAACTACATGGACGCCTTCAGCGACCTGCCGCTCGACGTGGACGGCGACGGGCGCACGGACATCGCAACGGTCGCGTGGTTCGGCCGGAAGATCAACTGGTTTCGGAACCCGGGTGCCACAGGCGCCGCCTGGCCGGAAAGGGTGATCGAGAACGGATTCAATGTCGAGTTCGCCTTCCTGGCCGATCTCGACAACGACGGCAAGGCCCGCGAAATCCTACCGCAGTTCGGCAATGAGAACGCCCCGATCGCCTGGTACGAGGCGCGCAATGGCGCGTTCGTCCGCCGGATCGTCGCTCCGAAGAGCCAGGGACACGGCATCGGAGCGGGTGACGTCAATGGCGACAAACGGAACGACGTAGTCACCCCGAAAGGCTGGTACGAAGCACCCGCTGACCCACGGACCGGCGAGTGGACCTTCCACCCCGATCTCGACCTGGGCTCCACCGGCTTCATCCACGTCTTCGACGTCAATGGCGACGGGCGCAACGACCTCGTCACCTCGCTCGCTCACGACTACGGCATCTTCTGGATGGAGCGCACCGCCGGTGGCCAGTGGAAGAAGAACCTGATCGACGAAAGCTGGTCGCAGGCGCACGCCCTCGTGCTTACCGACCTCAACGGCGACGGCCGTACGGACCTGCTCACCGGCAAGCGTTACATGGCTCACAACGGCAAGGATCCCGGCGAGCGGGAACCGCTTGGACTGTATTGGTACGAATACCGTCTATCGAATGGCGGCAACGTGGAGTGGATCCGGCATGTCATCGACTCCAGCACGCGGGCCGGAGGCGGGATGCAGATCGCGGGCGCCGATATCGACGAGGACGGGGACCTGGATTTCGCGGCGGGCGGGAAGAGCGGCTTGGTCCTCGTCCTGACCAGCACGAGATAGCGTATGACCTCCAGCATGTGGCGCGCGGAAGGCCGCGGGCCAAATGCTGGGGGGCGA
>JAEHDI010000236.1 GCA_016880505.1 Bryobacterales bacterium
CCTGCGTGTGAAGCAGGCGCTCTAACCAACTGAGCTACGCGCCCGTTAGCGTGGGGGCGTGCGCGGCGAAAGGCCGGGCCTTCGCCGCGGACCCTGGTATTATAACAGTGAATGGCGCAGCGGGACATTACCGACTCCCCGCCGGTTGCGACTTCGAAACTCAGCGAGCTCGAATCAAGCCTCGGGCAGGTCATCCGCGGTAAGGCAGACGTCGTACGTTTCTCTCTCGTTTGCCTGCTCGCCCGGGGGCACCTCCTCCTCGAAGACGTGCCTGGTGTCGGGAAGACCACCCTCGCCCAGGCGCTGGCGAAGTCGGTGCAGTGCACCTTTCACCGGCTCCAGTTCACCAGCGACATGCTGCCGAGCGACGTGCTCGGCGTCACCATCTACAACGCCCGCACCCAGGCGTTCGAGTTCAAGCAGGGCCCGGTCTTCACCCACTTTCTGCTCGCCGATGAGATCAACCGCACCACCCCGAAGACGCAATCCGCCTTGCTCGAAGCGATGAACGAGAGGCAGGTGACCATCGACGGCTGCTCCTACTCGCTCCCCGAGCCGTTCATGGTGATCGCCACCCAGAATCCGGTGGAACACCATGGCACCTATCCGTTACCGGAATCCCAACTCGACCGGTTCCTGCTCCGGCTCCGGATGGGCTACCCGGACCCGGCCAGCGAGCGCGAAATCCTGAGGAACTCCGAGGGACGGCTGCCCGCGGCCGCGCGGTCGGTCCTCGACGCCGACGACATCACGCAGTTGCAGGGGCTGGCGCACCGCGTCACGGTGGACGAGTCCCTGGTCGACTACATGATGGCGATCGTCCAGAGGACACGGGAGCACGAATCGCTGTCGCTCGGGGTCAGCCCGCGCGGCGCCCAGGCTCTCTACCGGGCCACGCAGGCCCTGGCGGTCACCGAGGGCAGAGAGTATGCCATTCCCGACGATGTGAAGCGGCTCGCCGTTCCGGTGTTTGCTCATCGGGTCGTGATCAACACGCGAGTGGCGCTCGCGCAGCGGACCACGGACGTGGCCGAGCGGATCCTGCAAGAAATACTGACGCAGGTGGAAGTGCCGCTGTAGAAGCTTCTTGGAGGACGGGGGCAGGCAGCTCTGTCCACTCGCAAACAACGCTCAGGACAAAGTAGCCTGGCCCCGTCGGACCCGAAGCGGGCGAGCATAGTGGGAGTTCAAGTTCATGCAGACTGCAATTATCGGCCTGCCGATGGTGGGCAAGACCTCGCTGTTCACGATTCTCACCGGCGTACACGAACAGACACGCGTCGGGTCCATGGAAACGCGCGTTGGCGTGGCAAAGGTGCCGGACCCGCGTCTGGAAGCGCTCGCGGCGGTTTTCCAGCCGGAGAAGATAACCCACGCGACGGTCGAGTACCTTGATTTTCCGTCCATTTCCAAGGAGGCCCTGCGAGATCCCGCGTGCATGGCCAGCCTCCGCGTGGTGGACGCGCTCGCGCACGTGCTGCGCGTGTTCGAGAGCGACGTGGTGCCGCACGAGAAAGGGTCGGTCGATCCCCTTCGCGACCTCCACGACGTCGAGACCGAACTGATTCTCAGCGATCTTGTCGTTGTCGAAAAGCGCCTCGAGCGGCTGGACAAAGACCGCAAGAAGATCAAGAACCCGGAACTGGACCGGGAGTTCGAACTGCTCGAACGCTCCAAGGCCGTGCTCGAAGCCAACCGTCCGCTGCGCGAGATGGAACTGAGCGCGGAGGAAGAGAAGCGCATCCGAGGCTTTCAGTTCCTGTCTCAGAAGCCGATGCTGTACGTGCTGAACATCGGCGAGCGGGACACGGTGCGCTTGCACGAGATCGAAGCAGAGTATCGAGATGGGCCGCTGAAGGGGATTCCGCGCACCGCTGTCACCGCGATTTGCGGCAAGATTGAGGCTGAGCTGACGGAACTGTCATCCGAGGAAGCCAGGGAGTACCTGTCGAGCTACGGTCTCAAGGAGCCGGGCCTCGAACGGATGATCTCGGCGACGTACAATCTGCTCGGTCTGATGTCGATGCTCACAGCCGGCGAGACTGAAGTGCGGGCGTGGACGATCCCACAGAACACCCCGGCCGTGAAGGCCGCGGGCGCCATCCATACCGACTTCGAGAAGAAGTTCATCCGGGCCGAAGTCGTCAACTGGAAGGACCTGGTGGATGGCGACGGCTACCCAGGGGTCCGCGAGAAGGGCCTGCTGAAGCTCGAAGGGAAGGAATACATCGTCCAGGACGGCGATGTCCTGGTGATCCGCCACGGGTAAGAGACTTTACCGCGGAGAGTGCGGAGGGCGCAGAGAGACCGCAAGGGCCGCGATCGCGAGCGCCGCGCAGAGCCAAGCAAACCAGTCACCGAAGCGAGTATAGAGCGTACGCTCGCCGATGTAGGAGTAACTCCCGACCATGGCCGTCTGCTCGTAGGACGGGAGCCGCTCGGAAATTCGGCCGGCGGGGTCGATGACGGTGGTGACGCCGTTGTTGGTGCAGCGGAGAATCCAGCGGCGGTTCTCGGCTGCGCGCATTCGGGCGATTTTCAAGTGCTGGTCGCGGGCGGCGCTGCGGCCAAAATAGCCGTCATTCGAGATGTTGACCAGAACTTCCGCTCCCGCGGCGGCGAAGCGCCGGACGAGGTGCGGGAAGACGGCCTCGTAACAGATGAACGAGGCGATCCGATGTCCGTCTGCCTGAAAGACCACCAGCTCCTTGCCGGGCTCGAAGTCGCCTGCCTCCGACGTAATCCTGTTCACGAAGTCGAAGAACGGCGGGACAAACTCGCCGAAAGGGACAAGGTAGATCTTGTCGTACCGCCCGGTGTACTGCCCGTCCGGGCCGAGGAGGACGGCCGAATTCAGTGGAGCGCCCGCCGGCGTGTGGGCCACGGTCCCGAAGAGGAACCAAGTCCGGGAGAGGCGGGCGAGGTCCATGGTCCTATCGCGGAACCCCGGATCGTCATAGAAGTAGAAAGGTGCGGGAACTTCCGGCCAGATCAGAAGCTTTGGCGCGGGCTTCCCGGCGTTGAGAACCGCCTGTAGAGACGTGTACGCCAGGCGTTCCTGGGCCTCGGTAAGGGATTTGCTGGTCCAGTCCTCTGACTCCGAGGCATTCGGCTGGACGAGTACGGCCCGTTCGGTGCCTGGGCGTGCGTCCGGAAGCGCGGGCAGGAGATACAGGAGCGGCAGGGGGAGGAGCCACAGCAGTTCCCGGCGACTGCGGCGCAAGGCAACCAACGCCAGGGCGGCATTCATCATTACGAAGACGAAAGACAGGCCGTAGACCCCAGTGACGGGCGCCAGGCGCATCGGGATGCTCATGTCGATGCCGGCATTTCCGAGGGTCTGCCAGGCGAAGCCGAGGGGTCCGTGGGTCGCCTCAATCGCCACCCAGAGCGCTGAAACGGTCGGCACGGCGTACCAGCGCCGCATGAGGAGACCCGCCGCCAGCGCGAACACGCCGAGGTGGACGGCCTTGGCGAGACAGAACAGTAGAAACGCTCCCCAACTTCCGAACGCACCCATGCCACCGTGGACTTCGAGCACGAACTGAATCCAGTAGCAAACTCCGAACCAATAGACGATGCCCGCGCCCCAGCCGAGGAGGAAGCGGCGGCCGTGACGCGCTTCGCGTGCGAGTGCCACGAGCAGCGGCGCCAGCGCGACGGTGGCAAACAGAGCAATGTCGATTCCCGGGAAGGTCGAAATGAGCAGCGCGGCCGTGAGCAGCGCCAGCAGAGGGTTCAGCACGACGGCGCGCCGGCCTCCGTGCTCACGACGTCCGCCATGTAAGAACTCCGTACAAAAGGCCCGCTGAAAACCATGCGGAAACCGCGCGCGAGACCGTAGTCGCGCCACGCATCGAACTGCCGCGGCGCAATGTATTCCGCCACGGGGAGATTGCGGCGGGTGGGTTGGAGGTACTGCCCGATGGTTACGATGTCCACGCCGGTGTCGCGCAGGTCGCGGAGAAGAGCTTCGACCTCGTCCGGCGTTTCACCGAGTCCGGCCATCAAGCCGGACTTGGTCAGCAGGCCGGGCTTGTATTGACGGGCTAACCGAAGCACATCCAGCGAGCGTAAGTAGTCGGCCTGCGGGCGGACGCGGCGGTAGAGGCGGGGTACCGTTTCCACATTGTGGTTGAAGACGTCGGGGCCGGCGTCGAGCACGCGTGCGACCGCATCGAGATCGCCGCAGAAATCGGGCGTCAGCACCTCGATGCGAGCGGCGGGCAATGCGGCCCGGACTTCCCGAACGGTTTCGGCCCAGTGGACGGAGCCGCCGTCGTGAAGGTCATCGCGGTTCACGCTGGTGAGGACGACATAGCGAAGGCGCATCCGCGCGGCCATGCGGGCGACGTTGGCCGGTTCGTCCGGATCCAGATTGAACTCGTGTTTTCCGGGGGAACCTTTCGGCACGGAGCAAAATCCGCAACCGCGCGTGCACAGATTGCCGAGGATCATGAAGGTCGCAGTGCCCCGGTGGAAGCACTCATGGATATTCGGGCAGCGCGCGGATTCACAAACGGTGTGCAGGTTTAACGACCGCAGGTCCCGCTTGAGCGAGGTGACCGACGGAAAGCAGGTCTCAGACTTGCGAAGCCAGTCAGGCAGACGGGGCCTCGCCGCGGCGGTCGCGGCGATCTGGACCAGGGATTCCGGCACGCCTCAATATTTTCGCACGAGGGGTTTGAAGCCCGCCGCTTCCAGACCCTCCCGCATTCTTGTAATCGCGTCAGCGTCAGCCACCGGTCCGACGAGCACACGGAACACAGGTTCGGTAGGATGCGGGGCAATGATGCTCGGAAAACCCTTCTTCTTCAGGACGTCGGCAACGACTTCCGCTTCCGGGCGTTTGACGGCAGCAACTTGAAGGTACGTCTTGCCGGGAACCGGCTCCAATTCGGAGACGGGCGGAGGAACCGTCCGTTTCGGTTGTGTCACGGGCGGAGGTTCCGGCTGCCCCTTGGCCGCGGCGGGCGCGGCCTCGGCCGGCGGTGAGGAGCGTGTCGGAACCGGGTGGTCGGGAAAGGAGGAGACGGAGCCGACGGGCGCCCTGGGCGCTTCAGGCTGGGTAGCCATAGCGGCAGACGACCCGGCGCTTCGCCCGAGGACATAGCCCATGGTGAAGAACACCCCGAGCAGGATGACCACGATGAAAAAAATGCTGAGCAACTGCTTGTTGCCGAGCATTACTTCGAACTCGCCGTCCTGGTTCTTTAGCATAGAGCTTCCTTCGAGGGTACTCCAACAGCACCCGGAGGTTCAGTTGGGCCGCCGGGCTTATGACTGTGCCGGCCGCTCGGCAGCTTTCACGGCGGCCTTGTCGAGCATGGCGCTGATCGACGAGAAGATGTCGATCGGAATCGGGAAGACCACCGTGGTGTTCTTCTCCTGGCCGATCTCGACCAACGTCTGCAGATAGCGCAACTGGATGGCAGCCGGCTGCTTCTGGATGAGCTCGGCGGCCATCGCCAGCCGTTCGGCGGCGAGGAACTCGCCTTCGGCGTGGATGATCTTGGCGCGGCGTTCGCGTTCGGCCTCGGCCTGACGAGCGATGGCGCGGATCATCTGCTCGGGCAGGTCCACCTGTTTCACTTCGACCATCGTCACTTTGACGCCCCACGGCTCGGTGTGCTGATCCAGGACTCCCTGAAGCCGGACATTGAGCTTTTGCCGCTGGCTGAGGAGGTCGTCGAGCTCCACTTCGCCGAGCACGCTGCGGAGAGTCGTCTGAGCGAGCTGGGAAGTGGCATAGCGGAAGTTCTCGACTTCGATGACCGCCTTGGTCGGATCGATCACTCGGAAGTAGATAACGGCGTTGACCTTGACGGTGACGTTGTCGCGGGTGACAAGATCCTGAGGCGGGACCTCGAGCGCCTCCAGCCGGAGCGAGACGCGTACGATTCGGTCGATCGGCGCAAAGACGAGGATGATGCCCGGACCCTTGGGTTGGGGGAGGACGCGGCCCAGCCTGAAGATGACGCCACGCTCATATTCGGCGAGGATCTTGATGGCGGAAAGCAGGTACAGGACGACGATTACCAACGCGATGATGGTCGGGTCGAGCAGCATGGCAACCTCTCGAAGTTTCTATTTGGGCTCCACTTTGAGGATCAGTCCTTCGATGGAAACAACTCGGACGCGGGCGCCGGCCTCCAGCGGGCGGGTAGACTCGGCGTCCCAGAATTCTCCATGAACGAAAACTTTTCCGGACGGCGCCAAAGGCGTGTGGGCGACGCCCAGCTCTCCGACCATCCCGGCCGTGCCCGTTACGACCTTGCCGGCACGGGCGCGCAAGATGAGCGTAAGGAGAAAGACTGTGATGAGAGTAAACGGAAGAGCCAGCGCGATGGCCGTGCTCAGATGAACACGCATCTCGGGGAGCGGGCTGTCGACGAGCAGCACGGCGCCAAGGACCATGGCGACGGCGCCCCCGGCGCCGAGAATTCCGTGCGATGCCAGCTTGGCTTCGAGGACGAAGAGCGCTACCGAGAGCACCAGAAGCGCAACCCCGATCCAGTTGATCGGGAGTACGGACAAGGCCGATAGCCCGAGGAGGACGAGAATGCCTCCCGCGACTCCCGGCAGAATCAGGCCGGGCGAGCTGAATTCGATATAGACGCCGAGTGCGCCGAGCACGAGCAGCACCAAGGCGATGTTCGGATCGCTGATCGATTTCACCAGGCGCTCGCGGCGGTTAAGTTCGTAGTTTTCGACGGTGGCGCCGGAGAGCTTCAATGCCTGTTTGCGGCCATCGAATCGGGTAATCTCCCGCCCGTCCAGCTTGGCGAGGAGGGCCGCGTCGTCCGTGGCGACGAGGTCGATCAGCTTGTTTTCGAGGGCTTCCCGTTCGGTGAACGACTTAGCCTCCAGGACGGCCTTTTCCGCCAGCGCGGCGTTGCGGCCCCGCTTTTCGGCGAGGCTGCGAACGGAGGCCGCGGCGTCGCTTTCCACCTTTTTTCGCATGATGGGGTCCAACTCCCGGCCAAGAACGACCGGGGAGGCAGCCCCGGTGTTGGTGCCGGGCGCCATGGCGGCGATATCTCCAGCCAGCAGGAGAAAGAAGCCCGCGGAGGCCGCCCGGCCGCCGCTCGGGGTCACAAACGTCACCACGGGAACCGGCGAGGCCACGATCTTCTCGATGGTCTCCCGAGTCGCATCCATCAGCCCGCCGGGCGTGTTGAGCCGGATCAGGACCGCGGCGGCGTTTTCGGTCTTGGCGCGGTCGAGGGCGTGAGAGACGATGTCGACGGTGACGGGGTGAACGACAGAGTCGATATCGACAGTGAGGACCAGGGGGGCGCCGGAGGCGACCTGTCCGGCGACAAAGGCGAGCAGCCCGATGGCGGATATCCGCATCAAACCATCCTCACTATATCACCGCGGGAGTGAGAAGGCACGGAAGACCGCCGTGTTCCACGGAGTGAAACATGAATTGACTGATTGCGGACCGCAAAGAAGCCGGTGTTGCCCGGTGGTGGCGGAGCCCACTAAAATGAGAGGTCTGCCAGTGAGATCCGATGCCGCTCCAGGGGAGTTTACTTACGTTTTTTGCCGGGATTTCGGCTGTCTTTCCGGCGCGGCTGCGGCCGGCGGGTCCGGGAGCGGTGGTCTGACATGCGGCCCGCTTCCCTCCGCTTAGGCCTTGTCCTGGAATTCTTGCTGGCGATTGTCGCCGTGTTCGTCCTGTGGGGGCAGGTCGGTGGCCAGGAGCACCTGGATTACATGCCGTGGTACTGGAAGCTTGTTCCGGCGCTTGGTTTGGCGTTTGCAGTGGTACAGGCGACGGCGGCGGCCCTGGAAGCCGAGAATCCCTGGAACCGCAAGACCCTGGGGTGGCTGGCGGCCGTGGCGGCGTGGATGGTCCTGATGGGCGCCGTCACTTATTACTATCACGTGACGGAACCCGTGGAAGAGGAAGAGGAGGCAGCAATCGAAAGCACCCTGCGGTTATGAGTGCACCGAACACAGATCACGAAACCGGCCACTGGAGTACCGAAGGATATCCGTGGACAATCGAGTACCCTCGGGCGCTGATGGACCGCATCCGTTCCGCGGCCCTTGACGGGCTCTTCCGGATCGCCCGCGGGGGGGTCGAAGTCGGCGGGGTGCTGTTCGGCGACCGGAATGGCAGGGTGATCCGCATCAAGGCGTTCCGCCCGCTAGAGTGCGAGTATGTAACCGGCCCTTCGTTCGTGTTGTCTGAAAAGGACCGCAGGAATCTGAAGGAACTGCTCGCCGGCGCCGCCAGCGACCCGGAACTTGCAGGCATGATTGCCCTCGGCTGGTACCACACGCATACGCGAAGCGAGGTCTTTCTGTCCGAGGGCGACATCGAGATCTACGATCAGTTTTTCCCCGAGCCGTGGCAGGTTTCGTTGATCGTGCGTCCGGAGAGGATCAAGCCCACCCGGGCTGGGTTCTTCCTCCGCGAGAAGAACGGAAGCATTCGTCGCGAATCCAGTCCACGGGAGTTCATCCTGGAACCATCGGTCCGGCAGGCGCGGCCATCGGCCGCGGCGGTTGAGGATGACGGCAGGGCCACAGTGCCGGAGGAGGAATCCGATCTGCCGGTGTTCCACCGGCCCGAGCGCCGACAGTGGCCGGACTGGTTGATCTTTACGGCGGCCCTGCTGCTATTTCTGACCGGAGCAGGGTTGTTATCGTCGTCTCTTTGGTCGCCGAAATCGGCGGCGCCGTTGTCCTTGCGGCTGATCGACCACTCCGGCCAGCTCGAGGTACAGTGGGCCCGGCCCGCCGACGAGGTCCGCGATGCCGAGAGCGGCTCACTGGAGATCATTGACGGGGAGAAGCGGACCCGGCTCGAACTGACCGGCGGCCAACTTCGCCTGGGCAGCCTGACATACGCGAGACGGTCAGGGATGGTCTACGTGACGCTGCGGGTGAGGCGCGCCGGCAAGGACGCGAGCGAGGCGTACGCACAATTTGTGGGACAAGCCATGGAAGAGGCCATCTCCCGTCCGAAGAACGTGGCCCCGTCCGTTCCGGAGTAAGTCGCCGATATTCGTTCGGGCTATTTGGGGCCGCGCTCGCCCAAGTCCCGGATCCTGCTTTCGTAGGGCTCCAAGGGAGGCAGTGCGGGGAGAGGAGGCACCTGATACCAGTAGGCGGTGGCGCAGACATCCATGGGCGCCTCGAAGTTCCGCCATTCACGGTCCTTGCCATCAAAGTCCGAGGGATCGAAGCGACGGTGTCCATTCACCAGCTCCGGATAGTCGCGCGAAGAAAGTTTCCGCAAGTCCTCCAGCGTCGCGCCGGCCATCTGCTGTAAGGTGACGCGGATGCCCTTGCGGAAATAGACCGGGTCGGGGATGTGATAGCGGTAGAAGCCCCAAACGCCGTCCTCTTTTTCCGAGAGCAGACAGCCCTGGTACTGGTGGCTGAACTTCCCCAAACCCCACGCCGATCCAACTAGGTCCTCCGTTCCGGTTCCGACCATAGTCGGGAACTCCCGATCGTCATCTACGAAGATCTTTAGTTCGCCCTCACCGAACCAGAACGGCTCGCCGTAGGGAGAAATAGGGCGGATGCCTACGTTGCTTCCGAGGTATCTGCCTTCTCCTTCGACCCGAGGGAGGATTTCGAAGTCCCGTTTTGGAGTTGTGGGGTTCTCCCGACGGTAGCTCGCGAGAAAATAGGCGAGCTTCTCCGGGTGCCTATCGCCGACGGTCGCTTCGATGTCATAGAAGAAATCCGGAACGTCTACCGGCGCTTGATTCTCGACAACAACGCGGGCGCTCCTTTTGAAGGGCATCGGAACAAAGGAGTTGAAGGACCTGGCTTCCGGGTTGGAAAAAAGCGCCGACTCGAACTTAACCTGGCGGGCGAACGGGATTCCGAAGAAATCCTGTAGCGGGGCCTGGACAGCAGGCCGTTCGGAGCCGTCCCAGTAGATGCGGAGCACCATTCCACGTAGGAACTCGGTTTTGCCTCGCAGCGTGCACCACATTCTCCGAATCGTTCCGGGGCCCGTCACATCCGCAAGAACGACGGTTTCGCCCACCTTGATCGCACGAGACGGAGCTCCCTTGCGGCCCTCGTTGGCTTTGCCGCCTTGGCCTCTGACACCGCCGGGATTCTCGAATGAGTACCACCTGGTTTCGACGCCGGGCGACAGGTCATACAGATTCTGTGAAGGCGCGACGACCGGAAAAGCGAGCAGGCATAGCAGGGTAGTAGATGTACGGCGAGTCATGTGCACTCCAAGTTTACCCACTTGCGGAGTCGCAGGCGCGCTTCTACCGCCGATAGGAGCGCTGGTTGCCGCGCCCTTCGACGATCAGTTCACCGCTCGGGTAAAGCCTCACGACGGAGTACGCGTTGGCGTCCGGCGCCGGTCCTTCGACCATCGCCGACAGCGTGCAGTAATGGATTCCACCAATCTCGCTGTACGCTCCGGGGTGTTCGTGTCCCTGGAACACGGCGAGCACCTTGCCGGATTGTTCGAGGATGCTCCGAACCTCGGCAGCGCTCCGGATGCCGAACGGCGGTCCCACGTCGAGCCGCTGATGGACGAACACCACGGTCTTGCGGTTTGTTTTCGACAGGTCGGCACGAAGCCAGTCGCGCTCCTCGGGCGGTATCTCAGAGTCCTTCCAATCGAAGTTGTTCGCTCGATACGGGACACCGTCGGCGCGAAAGCAGGCATCGAGAACGACAAAATGAAAGCCTCCGCGGTTGAAGGAATAGTAACTCTTGCTCCCGCCGGTTACGGCATGGAACTGGGCTTTCGTAAGCGTCGACACACAGTGGTTTCCGAGGACGAAGTGGGTATCTTTCCGGAGTCTGTGAAGCTCGGTCAGGATTCGCTTCAAGTAACCGGTCTCGGTGGGCACATTCGGCGCCTGATCGATGCAGTCGCCAAGTTCGACCAGAAAATCCACGCGGGTCTCCTCGAACCAG
>JAEHDI010000237.1 GCA_016880505.1 Bryobacterales bacterium
AAGGCGTCGACAGAGGGGTTTCCAGAGGATACCCGGATTTCCGGTGCCCGTCCGCACCGGGCGCTTCTTGTATCCTCGCCGAAGCGGAAAAAGACCAAATCACGTTCTCGATCTTCGATCCGGTCTCAGGCAAGAAGGGTCGCTCCTCCAAGGCGGAGTCCAGGTCCGAAAGCGGGGCTTTCTGGACTTTCTGGGACCTGTCGCCCGACGGTTCGCGCATCGCCTTGGTGGATGATAACGGGAGCGGTTGCGACATCCGGATTCTGCAGTTGGGCGGCGGCGAAGAGCGGGTCGTTTCGGTGAAGGATCGGGTCCACTGTAACGCTGTTGCCTGGTCGGCCGACGGCCGTAGCCTGTTTGTCCTCAACAACCTGATTAGCAGGGGCGGCTGGCTGTTCCACGTCGCGATGGATGGGACAACACATGTCCTCCGCGAGACAACCAAGTGGTTCGAAAGGCCGATTGCGTCACCGGACGGTCGATACCTGGCCTACGGCGAACTCATCGCTGAAGGCCAAGTGTCCATGATCGAGAATTTCTAGCCCACCCCAATGTAGGTTCTCGGCCCGCGGCGCCGTACACCGGGGTTCGGGGTTAACCTCACCAGTCAGGCTGGTTGTCAGTAACTCGCTAATGCGAACGGGGATGCTGATCTGGCGCTAGTCACGACGCGGGCGGGATTACGCGCAAGGAGAGGCCGCTGACCTATCACTGCGGATATTCGAGAAATCAGTCCTGATATTCCAAGTCTGGCTTTCATCCTGTATACTGAAGCCACTTGGGGCCCCGCCATGGTCGGCAGGACGGTCTCCCACTACCGCATCCTCGACAAGCTCGGCGGCGGGGGCATGGGCGTCGTCTACAAGGCCGAGGACACCCGGCTCGGCCGCACCGTCGCCTTGAAGTTCCTGAGCGAAAGCCGCGCTACGGACCATCAGGCCTTCGAACGCTTCCAGCGCGAGGCCCGCGCCGCCTCCGCCTTGAACCACCCGCATATCTGCACCCTGTACGACATCGGCGAGTGTGAGGGCGCGCCGTTCCTCGTCATGGAGTATCTCGAGGGCCAGACGCTGAAGCAGCGGATCAACGAGAAACCGCTGAAGCTCGACCAAGCACTGAATACTGCCATCCAGATCGCCAACGCCCTTGCGGCGGCGCACGGAGCGGGCATTGTCCACCGGGACCTCAAGCCGGCCAACGTCTTGGTGAGTGACAAAGGCGTGGTGAAGGTGCTGGATTTCGGCTTGGCGAAGCTCACCGAACAGATCGAGGGCAGTGCTACGCTGCCGCTGGAGACTGAGAAGGGGGTGATCGTCGGCACGGTGGCGTACATGTCGCCGGAGCAGGCTGAGGGAAGGAAGGTCGATGCGCGGTCGGACATCTTTAGCTTTGGCGCGGTGCTGTACGAGATGCTGACTGGGCGGCGGGCCTTCCAGCGTAACTCCGCGGCTTCAACGCTCGCAGCGATCCTGAAGGAAGAGCCGAAGCGGGCGGGCGAACTGGCCACGGGCCTTCCGCCGGAACTGGACAAGATCGTCGCCCGCTGCCTGCGCAAGAACCCCGAGCGGCGGTTCCAGCACATGGCGGACCTTAGGGTGGCGCTGGAGGAACTGAAGGAGGAATCCGAGTCGGGCAAGCTGCCAGCTCCTGCGCCGTCGCGTTCCCCTATCCCGCGCTGGGCGATACCAGCATTCGTTCTTCTCGTGGTGGCTGTGGCCGGCGCCACCTGGTGGCTGACCCGCTCACCCAGGTCGGCTTCAGTGCCGGTCCTCACCCGCCTGACCTGGGACTCCGGCCTGACCACAGACCCGGCCCTCTCCGCGGATGGGAAGCTGCTGGCGTATGCTTCGGATCGCAGCGGAGAGGGCAACCTCGACCTCTACGTGCGGCAGGTCGGCGGCGGCGAGCCGATTCGGTTGACGCGAGACCCGACCAACGAAAGCGAGCCGGCATTTTCGCCCGACGGCACGACGATCGCCTTCCGCTCCGAGCAGGAGGGGGGTGGAATCTATGTCGTCCCGGCGCTGGGGGGCCCGGCGAGAAGGATCGCGCCAGAAGGACGGCGGCCCCAGTTCTCACCCGATGGGAACTGGATCGCGTACTGGGTTGGGGACGGTGGATTTACCGACTTCTTTGGCAGCAAAATGTACGTGGTGGCGAGCGCCGGGGGAGTGCCCAGACAGGTGCGAGCCGACTTTGATGCCGCGCTTTATCCCACCTGGTCGCCTGATGGCGCGCACCTGTTGTTTATCGGCAATCCGGACAAGAAGCTTCTCGGGGGATACAGCGTAGACTGGTGGGTCACACCCTTAGACGCAGGGCCGGCGACGCCAACTGGAGCCTTAGAGGCTACGCGACGGGAGAAACTCGGCGGGC
>JAEHDI010000238.1 GCA_016880505.1 Bryobacterales bacterium
GTGATTCCGCCCAAACTGCCCGGCGCCGACGACGGCAGCCCGAATCCTATTCACCGTACCTCCGGAATGAACATCACTCACCCCGACAGTATCATGGTGGGAGATCGGACGGCGACACGGAGAACGCCCCCCGCGCTACTCTTCGGGCGGGCAACCAATCAAGGTGATACCAGCGGCATCGGCGGCGGTGATCATCTCGTCGCGGTCGAGCAGCAGCGTGCGGCCGGCGTCCACGGATAACGCCGTGGTACCGGTCTCGCGCATGACGGCGATGGTGGCGGGACCAGCCACGGGCACGTCGAACAGCAGGTGTTTGCGGCGGCGCGACACCTTGACGAGGCGCAGCGGCCGCCCGTTCACCAAGCCCGCCGCCCGCCGCAGCATGGCGTCGGTTCCCTCCATCGCCTCGACGGCGACACAGGCGCGCTCGGCTACGGCGACGCTCTGGCCGATGTCGAAATCGGCCAATGCATTGCCCACGCGGCGGCCGTATGCGAGGTCGGCTTCTTCGTCGTCCTCGGGCTTGCGCCGCGACAGCACCCCCTCCCCCGCCAGTAACGGTTTGAGGAGGAAGGTTGAATCAACCAGGCGTATGCCTTCGTCTTCGAGGACTTTCGCGACACCGCCGATCAGGGCATCGGTATTCTTCTGACGCAGCGAGGTCAGCAGCTTGAGCAGGCGCCAGTCCGGACGGATCGAAGAGAAGATCTGCGCGTGCTTGACCTGACCGGCCATGACGACCTCGCTGACGCCTTCGCTCTTTAGGATCTCAATCAGCCGGCTCAGTTGGCCCAGTGAGATCCAATAGCAGCGTGACGCCAACGATTCGATCTCGGGAGGCGCCTCTTCACGAATGCCGATGGCCACGACCTCGTGACCCAGCTTTCCGGCTTCTTCGAGGGCCAGGATCGGAAAGCGGCCGTTGCCCGCGATGAGAGCGTATTTCATGAGAACAACAAGGAGTTCTACCTGATTACACCGCGCTCGGAGCCGCGGATGAACTCGAGCACCTCTTCGACTTCCGAACACGCTGGCATTTCCGACTGAATGCGCTCGATAGCCTGAGAGACATTCAATCCCGATCGGGTCAGCAGCCGGATGGCTTTGTTGATGGCATCGATCGAGCCAGCGGTAAAGCCCCGCCGTTCGAGACCGGTTTTGTTCGCGCCAAACACCTTCGTTTCACGGTCGCTGACGATCGTAGCGAACGGCATCACGTCTTGGGTGATGACGCTGTATCCGCCGATCATCGAGTGCCGGCCAACTCGGCAGAACTGGTGCAATCCGGTGAACGCCCCGATCACCGCCCAGTCACCGATCAGAACGTGCCCGCCTGCGGTGACACCGTTGGACAGCACGGTGTGGTTGCCGACGCGCACATCGTGGGCGACGTGAACGTACGCCATCAGCAGGTTGTCGTCGCCGATTTCGGTCAGCAGGCCCCCACCCTCGGTGCCGCGGTGAATGGTCACAAATTCGCGAATCCGATTGCGGTTCCCGAGGCGCGTCTCGGCTCGCTCGCCCTTGTACTTCAGGTCCTGCGAAGCGACGCCGACCGTGGAATACGGGAAGAACGTGTTGTCTTCGCCGATAGTGGTCGGCCCTTCCATGTAAACGTGAGCCATGAGCCGGGTCCCGGCGCCGATCGAGACTTCCGCTCCGATAACGCAGTAGGGACCGACATCGGCGCTCTCCGCGACCCGGGCTTGGGGATGGATGATCGCCGTGGGATGAACTGGCATTCGGGCTGAATCAGGGGTTCTTTTTCTGCTCGCGGTCGGCCAGTTTACAGAGCACCTCGGCCTCCGCCACCACCACCCCGTCAACGGTGGCTTCTCCGTACATCAGCGCCACGCTGGCCTTCCGTTTGCCGACCTTCATCTCGATACGCAACTGGTCTCCCGGCAACACCGGCCTGCGGAATTTCGCCTTCTCGATCGAGGCGAGCAGGACAAGTTTGTCTTGCCGGTCACCGATCTCCTTTAGCACGAGTACGCCCGCCACCTGCGCCATGGCCTCGACGATCAGGACACCGGGCATCACGGGAAACGCCGGGAAGTGGCCGGCAAAGAACGGTTCGTTGACAGTGACGTTCTTGATTCCGACGATCCGCTCCGGCTCCAGCTCGAGGATGCGGTCCACCAGGAGCATCGGATAGCGGTGCGGCAGGATGTTGCGGATGGCTTCAATGTCGAGGACTGGCATGTGGACTGGTTATTATAGCAAGCGATGGACAGCCACCTCTCTTTTGCGCAGTCGCGGCAGTCGGAGATCGTCGGGTTGATCCGGCGCCTCGTCGAGTGTGAGTCGCCGAGTGACGATCCGGCAGCCGTAAATCGTTTCGTTGAACTGTTTGCCGACGCCGTTTCGGACATCGCGGAAACCAGAACATTTCCCGGGGGGCGATTCGGAAACCACCTTCGCTGCGAATTCGAGCTGCCCGGGCGTCGTAAGTCCGGCCAGATTCTCGCGATCGGCCACTCGGATACGGTCTACACGACCGGCACGCTTGCCCGAATGCCGTTCCGGGAGGCGGATGGGAGAATCTGGGGCCCGGGCGTACTGGACATGAAGGGGGGGCTTGCCTTCTTCGTTTTCGCGATACGGGCGTTGCGGGCACTGGAGACGCCGGTGAGCCGGAGAGTCGTACTGCTGGTGAACTCGGACGAGGAGGTGGGAAGCGACTCGTCCCGTGCTCTGATCGAGCGGGAAGCTCGTAAGAGCGACGCGGTGCTGGTGCTCGAGCCCGCCACCGGGCTCGAAGGAAAGCTAAAAACCGCGCGAAAGGGTGTCGGCGATTACACGATGATCGTCCGAGGCCGGTCGGCGCACACCGGTCTGGATTTCTCCTCGGGCGCCAACGCAATCGTGGAGCTGGCTCGACAGATCGGGAAGGTCTCCGGATTCACGAAGTTGGAGCGCGGTGTCACAGTGAGTCCGGGTGTGATTTCAGGCGGCACGAGGTCGAACGTGGTGCCGGACGAGGCTCGGGTCACGATCGACATCCGGGCGCCCCGGGAGAGCGATGCCGCGGCCCTCGATCGGAAATTCCGGGCTCTGAAGCCCGTGGACAAGCGATGCACCATCGAGGTGGCGGGTGGCGTGAACCGTCCGCCCATGGAGCGGTCCGCCGGTGTTGTTCGTCTATTTCGGACGGCGCGCCGGCTGGCGGGCGAACTGGGACGCGAGCTTGAAGAATCCACGAGCGGTGGCGGCTCGGACGGCAACTTCACCGCGGCCTTAGGAGTCCCGACCCTCGACGGGCTGGGCGCGGTCGGGGAATGCGCCCACTCGCCACGCGAAAACATCCTCGCGGACCGCATCGCCGACCGGACCGCCCTCCTCGCGAAGCTCGTGGCTGCGTTGTAGTTAAGCTCACCGAGGACCCGGGTCCGTGCTGCTGGCGTTGTGCGAGAATGGTGGCAGTCGATGGTCCTCGACGGAATCTACTACGCACTTGCACTGACCGCTGGCGGCGGCGTGGTGTCGTACTTCACTCGCCCCGCATGGGGCATCCCGCTCTATCTTCTTGCAGCCTTTTGCCTTTACTTCTTCCGTGATCCCGAGCGCCCGATTCCGGCTGGAGCGGTGGCGGTGTCTCCGGCGGACGGCAAGATCGTGGCTGTAAAGAAAGAGGGTCCGTCGCACACACGGATCAGTATCTTCCTGAATATCTTCGACGTGCACGTCAACCGAGCGCCGATTTCGGGATGCATTACGGACGTTCAATACAAGCCCGGGCGATTCCTGGTTGCCAGCCGGGAGGAAGCCTCTTCCGAGAACGAACAGAACGAGGTCACGATCCAGGGAGACGGTACACGCGTCGTTTTCAAGCAGATCGCGGGGCTGATCGCACGCCGTGTCGTTTTCAAGAAGAAATCCGGCGATATCGTCCAGACGGGTGAACGGGTCGGACTGATCAAGTTCGGTTCACGCGTGGACGTCGTGCTCGGCCCGGAATGGGCAATCCAGGTGCGAGAGGGAGAGCGCGTCATGGGCGGATCGAGTGTGCTCGCGTGGCGCTGCGAATTCGCGGCGCCCGCATTGCGCTCGGGCGAGCGGATGACGCCGGAGGGACTGGAGCCAGGATGGGCAGACTGAGCCTTCCCGAAAGACTGATCGATCCGAATTCTCCGGACCGGCGGCCACGGAGAGCCGCTTATGCGCTTCCGACGCTGTTCACGGCAGGGAACGCTCTGCTCGGGTTCCTCGCGATCCTCAAGTCATTCCAGGGTGCGCTTCTCGCCGCCTCCGGACAACTCGGGCACAGTCCTAATTTCGAAGTGGCTGCCAAGGCGATCGGCGTCGCGGTTTTTCTTGACGGACTCGATGGCCGGATCGCGCGCATGACGAATACAACCAGCGATTTCGGCCGTGAAATGGACTCGCTTGCCGACGTGATCACCTTCGGAGTCGCGCCGGCCGTTCTGGCGGTCTCCTGGGGTGTCCAGTTCGTGGACGGGACGACGGGTGCGTTCGTGGCCGATCACCTGCGGCAGATGGGCTACTTCATCGCCTTCCTTTTCCTGCTCTGTGGAGCCGTCAGACTGGCGCGGTTCAACGTCCAGAAGAACCCAGTCCCAAAGAATCCGGGGAAGCCGGACAGGAAGTACTTCGTAGGCCTGCCGATCCCGGCGGCTGCCGCGCTCGTTGCCGCGATTGTGTTTGCCGCGGATTCAGCGCCCATCGAGTACTGGCCGCTGTCGCTCGCGTGGCTGGTGCTGATGGCCCTCCTGGCGTTCTTGATGGTGAGCACATGGCGGTACAGGAGCATGAAGGACGTCCAACTGTTGGCGCCGCGGTCTCCGCTGACGGTGATTGTCTGGGGGGGATTCTTCTACCTGATCTGGAATTTTCCCGAGCCCGTGCTGTTGGCGATGGCGGTCACGTATGTGGGTAGCGGAATTGTCGTTCGGCTCGGTGGCATCGTTAAGAGGCGGCTTCGCCATCCCGTCCCACGTACAGAGAGTTTGCCGGGCTAGTCGCATGAAGACAGGAACTGTAGCAATTGTGGGTGGAGAGTCACTGATCGGCCGGGAACTGCGCGAACTGATCAACGAGCAGAAAATCGCCCGCTCGGTGAAGTTGATCGGGGTGGACGCAGACACCGCCAAGCTGACTTCTGAGGGAGGCGAAGCGGCGGTGATCACGCCGCTCGACGAGACCAACCTGAGGGACGCGCAGGTGACGTTTCTTGCCGGCTCACCCGATTCGAGCCGGAAAGCCTTGGAACTGACCCGGAAGTCCAGGCGGCAAGGCGCTATCATCGATCTCACCTACGCGACGGAAGAGGATCCGTCGGCGCGATTGCGAGCACCTGCGGCCGAGCCGCCGGGATATGCCCCGCCACCCGGAACACTCCATGTGATCGCGCATCCGGCGGCGATAGCGCTTTCCCTGTTCTTGAGCCGGCTTGCCGGAACGCCCAAGTTGCTGAACGTCATCGCTCATATCTTCGAACCGGCGAGCGAAAGAGGGCAGCAGGGCCTCGACGAACTGCAGAAACAGACGGTAAGTCTTCTCTCCTTCCGGACTCTGCCGACAGACGTTTTTGACACACAACTAAGCTTCGCTATGCTTTCGCGCTATGGGAGTGAAGCGCCGGAAGCTCTGGGTTCGATTGAGCAGCGAATAGAGCGGCACTTGGCGACTCTCCTCGCGGGGCTTCGCGGCGTCCCCATGCCCTCGATCCGCTTGATTCAGGCGCCTGTCTTTCATGGCCACAGCATTTCCGTTCACGCGGAGTTCGAGGAACCGCCCGACACAGAGGCCATTGCCACCGCGCTGGCGTCCCCGGACGTGGATGTCCGTGGAGTCGATGTCGAGCCACCAACCAATGTCGGGATTGCCGGCCAAGGCGGCATTGCCGTGGGCTCCATCGCACGGGACCGGAATAACCCCCGCGGCCTTTGGTTCTGGATTGTCGCGGACAACTTCCGGCTGATGGCCGAGAATGCGACGGCCGTGGCAGCCTCCCTGGTGCGTGCGGAAGAGCGTGGGGAATAATGAGACGGAAGAACCCGCGTCCCTGGTTGGTCGTGGCCGTCCTCGTCCTGGCCTTATGGCTGGGCGGATGCGGATACCACGTCGCGGGAAGAGCGGACCTCCTGCCAAAGAATATCAAGACGATCGCCGTTCCCGCGTTCACCAATGCGACGATTCGATACAAGCTGACAGAACGGCTCCCTTCCGCGATCACCCGGGAGTTTCTCTCGCGCACTCGCTACCGGATAGTCGCAGACCCCGCCGAAGCAGACGCCGTGCTCGAAGGGCGGGTGGCGCTCTACAACTACTACCCGACAATCCTTGATCCGGCGACGAGCCGTGCCAGTGCGGTACAGATGAGCGTAGTCCTCGACATTTCGCTGCGTGAACGGGCCACGGGCGCTGTGCTCTACGCGCGAAGCGGCCTCGAAGCCAGGGAACGCTATGAGATCAGCGTCGACCAGGTGGCATACTTCGAGGAGAGTGATCCCGCGTTGGACCGGCTCAGCCGTGACGTAGCCCGCACGGTGGTCAGTGCTGTTCTTGAGAAATTTTGAGCATGTCACCGGACCAATTCCTTGCTCAGATCCAGCGCCAGGTACCGGCGCCCGTCTACCTGTTCCTTGGCGCGGAACCGCACCGGCGGGACCAGTGCCGGAGGGCGCTGGTAGAGCGTGCGCTCAGTCCTGAGGAGCGCCAGGAGGGACTTTCGCGGTACGACCTCGATGAGACAAGCCTGAGTGAGGTGGTGGATGATGCCCGGTCGCTCTCGCTGTTCGCCCCACGCAGGGTGATCTGGGCTTCAAACGCCGAGGCCGCTCTTCCGCGAGGCAAATCCGGCGGAGAAGACGAGAAAGGCGCAACGGCGCGGGCGGCGGAGACGCTCGCCGCGTATGTCCGGGATCCGACCCCCGGTTCAGTCATGGTGCTGGAAGCCGGCCGGTACGACCTGGAAGGCGAAGACAAGCAGAAAGCCGAACGCGTGCGTAAGTTTTACGACTGTGTGCCCGCGGTGGTCGAGTTTCCCAGGCTTACCGTCCAGGAAGCGAGGCTGCTCGCCCGTGAACTGGCTCGGAATGCGGGCGTAACGATCGATCGCGCCGAGATCGACACGCTCGTGGAAACCGTAGGCGCGGACGGAATGCGGGTTGCGACCGAGATCGAGAAACTCCGGTTGTACACCGGCGGATCGAGGAAGGTCCAGGCGGAAGACGTGGCGGCACTCGTGCCGGACTCGAGCGCATCGACGATCTTTGTGCTCGTGGATGCCTTGGGCCGGCGGGACCGTATGCGCGCTCTCGAGCTGCTGCACAAGCTCGTTCGTCAGGGAGAGTATCTCCCCCTGGCATTGAGCTTTCTGGCAACGCTGTTCCGTCTTGCGCTGGCGGCAAAGGAAAAGGGACTTCGCACCCCCCAGCAGGTGCAACAGCAGCTTTCCGGTCCGGGGCGGCCGATATGGCGGTCTCGAGCGGAGCAAATTCTGCACACCGCGTCCATCTTCACTCGGGAACAACTGGAGGCGGTGCTGAAGAGGATTTTCGAAACGGACAGTGCTCTTCGGGACGCCAACCCCGACGACCGGATCGTGCTGGAAGAATTTATTCTGAGACTGGCGGAGTGAACGGCCTTACGCGGCCGCGGTCGCCTTCAGGCGGTTGGTTAGTCTCGACTTGTACCGGGCCGCGGTGTTCTTCTTGATAATGCCCCACTTCGCCGCGCGGTCGATGATCGAAAAAGTACCGGGCAGTGCGGCGTTGGCCGCGCTCACGTCCTTCGTCTCCAACAGGCGCCGGAAGGTACGGATCTGGTGACGCAGCCTGGACTTGCGCGCGCGGTTAATTTCGGTCTTGCGCCCGGTCTGCCGCACCCGCTTCAAGGCAGAAAAAGTGTTTGCCATCTAGTTACAGTCTACTCCTTGCGATCGGACTCTTCTGTTGAGGATAGCGCACCGGCCGCGCTAAGGTCAAACGAATCAGGGACATTGGGAAACCGGTAGATTTTCCGCGAGGGCGCCGCCGGCTCGCCAACTACGTTCCACTTTTCTCGATGTCCCGGTGGGTTGACTTGACGCGGAAGCCAACGCGAGACAGGCGGCGGCGGATCTCGTCGGCCATCATCACCGAGCGGTGGCGGCCGCCGGTGCAGCCAAAGGCGATCGTCAGGTAACTTTTGCCCTCACGGGTGTAGTGCGGCAGAAGATAGACGAGAAGGTCCGTGATCCGTTGGACGAACTCTGTCGTCTGTGGAAACGATCGGATGTAGCGGGCCACCCTCGGGTGCCGCCCACTGAGCTTCTTGAATTGCGGGATGTAGTTCGGATTAGGCAGGAAGCGCACGTCGAACACCAGGTCACTATCCGGTGGCACGCCGTACCGGTAGCCGAAACTGGTGACATTGACCATGATGCGCGACTGGTCACGGTTTCCACCGAACTTCTCCGCGATGAATTCCCGCAGCTCATGGACGTTGAATCGCGAAGTGTTGATGATGTGCTCGGCGAGCGCCCGGATCGGCGCTAACTGACGCCGTTCCCGGCGAAGGCTTCGCACCACGGATTCCTCGGTTCCCAAAGGGTGTGGCCGGCGCGTTTCGCTGTAGCGGCGTAGGAGCGTGGCCTCGTCGGCCTCGAGAAACACCAGGGTGCAGGGGCGTTCCTGGCGGATTCTCGCATAAAGGTCTGGAAACCGCTTGAGAGCCTCGCCCTCGCGAATGTCAACCAGCAGCGCGGCGCGGCGAATGTGCGGTGAATCCTTCACCAGTTCGCCGAATTTCTGGATGAGATCCACCGGGAGGTTGTCCACGGAGTAGTAGCCGAGGTCCTCCATGCACTTGAGCACGGTGACCTTCCCGGATCCGCTTAACCCGGTGATGATGACAAGCTCCGGTTCCCGGTTGACCTGCCGGGACGCGCTCCTCGTCGGCATCCGAATCGTGGACTCAGGCTTCGACCAGGTCGTAGTGGCCGTCGCGCCGGCGGAGGAGCACCGAGAGTCGGTCGGTTTCCGCGTCGCGGTAGACAAGGTAGTCGCGGTTCCCTTCCATCTCGAGGATGGCCTCGTCCAAGGTGATTGGCTTCCGGCGCGCGTGCTGGTTGACGCGGAAAATGCGCTTCTCTGCGGGAGGCTCCGGCGTGGCGGCCTCTTCCGCCTCCGGAGCGGCTGGTACAGTCCAGGATTCCTTCGGCCCGCGCTTCGTGTCTCGCCATTTGGTCCGGAGCTTGAGAACCTGTTTCTCAAGTTTGTCGGCGGCCGTAACAATGGCGGTGAACTGGTCCGAACTCGCCCCAATTCCAACCAGCGGGTGGTCGTGGAACTGGACGGTGATTTCGGCCTGCTGCTGGTGCCGCTCGACGGTCAGAATGACGTGCGCTTCCCGCTCGCCACCCCTTTGGTCGAGTAGTTTGGCGAGCTTGGCAAACTTGGCGTCCAACTTTTTCTGTAGGGTGGGGGTGAGTTTTTCAGTGCGACCGGTGTATGTGACTTTCATCCGACCCTCCGGCAGTCCGGACTTTAGCTTCGCACGCGCCTGTGGTGCGTGGACGGAATCTTCATGTCTTCTCGATACTTGGCTACGGTACGCCGTGTGACGTGGATGCCCTCGCCTTGCAATCGGGCGGTGATCTGCTCGTCGGTAAGAGGATGTGTTGGATCCTCTTCCCCGATCATCTTCTTCACCCGGCGCTTCAGAATCAATAGTGGTGTCGCGCTCCCCGAGGGCCCTTGGACCGCCTCGGAGAAGAAGTATCGCAGTTCGAAGACCCCCTGCGGGGTATGAGCGTACTTATTCGCGACCGCGCGGCTGACCGTCGACGGATGGACACCGATCTCCTCGGCCACATCCTTGATCATCATCGGCTTCAGGCTGTCGATTCCCTGATCCAGGAAGTCCGTCTGGCGCCCGACGATTGACTGGCAAACCTTGAGGATGGTCTGCTTCCGCTGTTCGATGTTTTTCATCAACTGGATCGCCGACGCGTATCGCTCCTTGACGTAATTGCGGACGTCCTTATTGGGAGCCTGATCGCGGTCCAGCATCCGGCGGTACTGGCGGTTCAAGCGCAGTTGCGGCAGATCCTCGTCGTTCAACTGAATGAGGTACTCTTCACCCTCTTTCGAGATGTAAACGTCGGGTTCGATCTGACGCGCGCCGGGTCCGGAGTAACGCAGCCCGGGTCTGGGATCGAGGTTGCGGATCACGTGGTCCGCGATCTCGACGTGTTCCATCGGACGGCCGAGCAGCCGCGCCAGTTCCTTGAACTGCTTTGACTCGACCAGTTTCAGATGGTCGGAGATCATCGTCCAAGCCACGCCGCCCCGGCCATTCTGGCTTTCCAGTTGGAGCAACAGGCACTCGCGAACATCCCGGGCCCCGACGCCGGCTGGGTCCAGGGACTGAACAATTCGCAAGGCCTCGTCGAGTTCCTCGGCGGTATGCTCGCAGGAGCCGGCTATCTCTTCAAGGGAGATCGTCAGATAACCGTTCTCATCGAGATTGCCGATAATCAATTCCGCCGCTTCGCGAAGTGAATCCGAGAGGATCAGGAGGCTGAGTTGCGAATCGAGGTGATCGGACAGCGTCACCGGTGCCGAGAGGAACGTTTCGAAAGAGGGCTTATCCACCTGTTCGGAGGCAGGGCTCTTGTAGCCAGGGTCGAGGTAGTCGTCGAAAAACGAACCAAAATCGATTTCTTCGAAGGGATCGGTTGAGGCTTGCGCCTCGGCGGCCTCGACCGTCTCCGTTGTGGGTTCGTTCCCCGCCGGGGCCACACGGCTCTCGATGGCTTCTACCTCTGCTTCGGGGACACCCTCGGTCAGTTCCGCGGCCGTATTGACGACCTCGAGGATTCCCTGGTCGGCGGGGGCCGGATCCGCCGCGTCCCGCTCCGTCTCCAGAATGGCCTGCACTTCCTCCGGCGCCAATTCTTCCGTGCCGTCGTCAACCGCCTCTTCTAGCACGGGGTTCTGGGAGATCTCTTGGGTAATGAGATCCTTCAATTCCAGCCGGTTCAATTGGAGGACAGTGACCATCTGGACGAGTCCAGGGGTCAGGATTTGCTTCTGCTGGACCTTCAATTGCAGCCGTGGCGACAGCAAACTCATTCGCCCTCATTGTAGCGCAGACGAGTAGAGCGGGTGCCCGGAAAGCCGGGCTACGACTGGGTCGCGACCCCGAGGTTGAAGGCTTCGCCGAGGTAGACTCGCTTCACTTCAGGATCCCTTCCGAGGGCTTCCGGACTACCCGCGCGGAAGATCTTCCCGTTGTTGATGATGTAGGCCCGGTCGGTCACGGCCAGCGTCTCGCGGACGTTGTGGTCGGTCACAAGGATGCCGATTCCGGTCCGTTTCAGATCGAAAATGATGCGCTGGAGTTCCAGAACCTGAATCGGGTCGATCCCCGAGAACGGCTCGTCGAGCAGGAGGAAGGTCGGGTCGATGACCAGCGAACGTGCGATCTCAACCCGGCGCCGTTCGCCGCCCGAAAGCGCGTACCCCTTGTTCTGCCTCACCTTCTCGAGGCCAAGCTGCTCCACGAGGCTCGCCAGCCTCTCCCGGCGCTCGTGCACACTCACCGGCAGTGTCTCGAGGATGGCCATCAGGTTTTCCTCGACCGTGAGCTTCCGAAACACCGAAGGCTCCTGCGGCAGGTAACTGATCCCCCGTCGGGCGCGCTGATACATGGCCAGTTGGGTGATCTCCTGGTCGTCGAGCATGACCCGGCCGGAATCAGGGCTGATCAAGCCGACAATGGTGTAGAACGACGTCGTCTTTCCGGCCCCATTCGGTCCGAGCAGGCCGACCACTTCGCCCTGCTCGACGAGGATCGACACATCGTCCACCACTTTCCGGCCGCCGTAAGACTTGGAGATTTCGCAGGTCTGGAGTTTTCGCATTCGGGCTACTTGCGAAGAATGCGGCTCATGGCGGGCTGATCCTCCCGGCCATCCACGAGCAGCCTATCATTGTTGGCAAACCAGGTCAATTGATTGCCTTTCGTGGAGCCGCGCTGGCTGTCCACGAGCAGCGGAGATCCGCCATACAGCAAGATCTTCTCTTCTCCTGGGTAATACTCAGCGTGTTCGCCGGTGGCCCTCCGGTTCCGTCCTGGCGCGCTGTGGAGAATCTCGACTCGGCCATCCGCAAGCGCTTTCTCCAGGCGCGAACCGGAATCACCGGCAGCGAGTTGTGCGCGAAGTTCCGCGGCTTTCACCTCGGTGGCGGTGCGAGTCATCTTGACGTCGCCACGATAGTGCGCGATGCGGGTTTCGTCCTCGTATCGCAACTCTTTGGCCCGAACGACCGTGAACCCGGGGCTTCGAGCCGGTTTCCCGTCCGATGCGGCGCCGGAAGACTCATCGAGGAACTGGCTGACTACGCTCCCGCTCGCGGTGAGCGCCCGCCCCGTGCGGTCGATTTCGATGACATCGGCGCGGATGCGGTTTCCCCCCTGCCATGCCACGGCATCTCCCTCGTA
>JAEHDI010000239.1 GCA_016880505.1 Bryobacterales bacterium
AATCGGACTCTGCTGCTGGTCCATTGCGGCCCGCCGTGGCATTGCTGGCAGTTAGCCGCGATAAACAAAGCCGTGCCTGCAATCACGTCCGGATCGTTCTTGGAAACGGGGGAGACGGGCGCGCGAATGCCGAACTGCACAAACGCCTTGATGGCATCCCAAGCGTTCACGCCCCGCACTTTCAGTTGATTCCGGTTGGCGTTGGCAAGCGGCAAGAAGTTGTTGACGTTTGTGTCCGGCGTGATACCATCTCCCTGCACGATCAGTCCCTGCCCCCCGGAGACAGCCCGAATGTTCAGCTCGAAGTCTTCTTCTTCGTCGCGCTCCGCGGACCAGTTCAGGGCGCGCATGGTCATTCTCTGCGGGTCGGTCTGATCGAAGTCCGTGTGCTGCGGGATTGTTCGCTTCGGTCCGGTCGGAAAGATCCAAACCACGTTATCGGAAAGCCCGAAGGGGTGACACGCAGAGCAGGCTCCCCATCCCGCGGCCGACATTCGGCCGACGATCGGCGGCTGGCCCGGTGCCGGCGGATCGAATTCTCCGATGGAAGTGTTGTAAAGCTCCTTGCCGATCTGAATCTTGCCCGCGAGCGTGTCTGGCGCAGGGAGGCCGGCCGAAGTCAGCGTCGCCTCAACCGTCTCCGGTGACGTAGTCAAGTCGAGCACAGTGACATCGCGGGAGACGTAATTCATGACGTAGGCGCGGGAGTCTTCCAAGTTGATTACGATCCCGCGCGGATTCTTCCCGGTCTTGATCTGGAGCACACGGCTCGGATCGGAGGGATCGAACTGCACCTCAGGGAGGCCGGTGGTCGGGTCCACCAGAACCTTCACGACGATGTTACTGGCGGCGCTGACAACGTAGCCTTCATCGGACTGATTCTTGAACGCCATGGCCCAGGGAAGCGTGATGAAGCGCCTCGCGGAGTTTGTTTGCGCTGCGACAGCCTGGTGCATGTTGATGGTCTTGTTCGCATCTGTGTTCGTCAGCGTGTCGACTACGGACAACAAGCTCTGGGTGTTGACGTTGAACCGAAAGGGGCCATTTGGAGAAACCCCCGTGTTCGGCAAGTAGGCGAACTTGCCCTTGATCGCGACGTTGTTGAGTTGGTTGGGGTACGCCCCGGTGGTGAAGGTAAAGTCAGGTCCGGGCGCTATCCGGGCCAGGGAGTCTCCGTTGGCCTTGAACCCGGTGTCAGCTAAAGGCTTCACTAGCACTTCGCCGGTGACCTGATCCGTGCCGGTGGAGACGACGGTTACGTGCCCCTCTTTGGCGTCGTCGGCGCCGTCTATTTTCCCTGAGACAGGCAAAGACAGGAATTGAGTCACATAGAGGGTTTCATCCAGGTCGTCGCCGTCTCCGTCGTTCGTGACGGCGAGACCCCGGGGCTCAAAACCGACGCCGGAGATTGTGTCGATGACCGTATTCGTCTGTGTGTCGATCACGGAAACGGAATTCGACCGGGCGTTGGCGCAATAGAGCTTGGTGCCGTTCGGCGTCATGACCAGGCCGTAGGGCTCCGTTCCCACTGTCATGGTCTGCACTACCGTAGCCGCTTTCTTGTCGAAGGCGATGACCGAAACGGTTCCGCTGAGTGTGTTTGCGACGTATGCGAGCCCGCCTCCCGGAAGAACGGCCACACCATTGGGCTCGGTTCCGACACCTACCTCGGTGATGCGACGGTTCCTGTCGTTCTTGACGTTGAAGATAGAGACTGTGTCGTTGTCCGGATTGACTACCAACAGAAATTCACCATCGGCGGTGAGGGCAAGCGGTTGCGATGACGTCGGGCCCGCAAATCGCGCCGGCTTCTCCTTGGCGAATGCCGGCATTTCGTGCCACGTGAGTGTCCCTAACGCGAGGCCGGCCAAACTGAGCAGAAGAAATTGACGGACTTTCATTCTGGAATCCTCCTCTGAGTGGTTCACGGGTTACAGATCAGACCGGAATTCTTTTCAAGCAGAGTTGACTCGAGATTCGCCTTTTGGCGCCCAGTTACCAACGAGTATACACCCGGTTACCTCTATTCGAGCCTCTAAAGTGCAGTCTTTTGTCATCGCCGCTGAGGACTTGGCCGAAACACACGCGATCCCTG
>JAEHDI010000240.1 GCA_016880505.1 Bryobacterales bacterium
GAGGCGTCGTTGCAGCGGGGGAGCGATTTGCTCCGGCGGATCCTGGCGCCGTACGTCGTCCAGCGGCCGAAGCGACGACGCCGGCCGAGTTAGTCCGGCTGCGGCTCGGGGGAATCGAAGAGGACGCGCTTGCGCAAGCGAAGCCAGGTGGGGAAGAGGGACGGGTCTTCCAGCCAGACGGTCATCCAGGAGATCATCTCTTGCTTGAGGGACTGAACTTCGGCGGAGGCGCGGCGGCTGCGCGCGGCGAGGCGGGCGTGTTCCTTCGCGGTGAGCACCTCCCGGCGTGTGCGCGTCGCGAGCTCGCGGTCGCCCTGTTCGGAGGCGTGCTCGTAGATCTGGCCAAGCGCGAGCAGAGTCCGTTCGAGGTCGTCGTAACTGTCCTGGCGGACGCCTTCTACTAGCGGTTCGAGCGGAACGCCGCACGAACGGAGCAGTCTCCGCAGGTAGGAGTCGCTGGTCGGCGCCAGCAGATCGAGGATCTGCCGGTGTTCCGCGTCACCGATTCGCGCGGGCCGGTTTTCCCTCAGCCACTGGTCGAGCACCGCCCGCCTGGTTATGTTCCTGGATGCCACGTCGATAGTTCCTGACGGCGCGGTTGTGCGCGTCAAGCTCGCTGGAAAACTGATGCCTGCCGGAGCCGTCCGGACGGGCGACGAAGTAGAGGTACGGTGTGTCCGCCGGTTCAAGTGCGGCCTTGAGCGACTCGAGTCCCGGGTTGGCGATGGGGCCGGGAGGAAGCCCGGAGTGCTGATAGGTGTTGTATCGATTCCTGCTCAGCAGGTCCGAGCGGAAGATCGTGCCGCGATAGCGCTCTTCGAGCATGGCCGCGTAAATGGTAGTGGGATCGCAGTCGAGAGGCATTCCGATGCGAAGGCGGTTGTGGAACACGGAGGCGATGGCAGGCCGCTCCTCGCTGAGACCGGTTTCCTTCTCGACCAGCGAGGCGAGCGTGACGGCGCGATGGACAGGAGCATCGGCGCCGAGGCTTCTCCACGCCTCACGGAAACGTGTAGTCATCAGCCGGCAGACCTCCGCGGCCGTGGTCTGGCGAGTGAGGCGGTAGGTGTCCGGAAAGAGGTAGCCCTCGAGTGTCGGCGCCTCGGGAGCGAGATCGCGAATGAGCGAGGGGTCGCGAGCGGCTTCGAGGAAGCCATCGCGCGGGAGCAGGCCGAGCCGGTCGAGGGAATCGGCGATATCGAAAATGTTATTGCCCTCGGGGACTCGAAGCTCATAGAAGAAGACGTCGCCGCGGGCGATGCGATCGAGCACATCGAGAGCGGTGGCTGGCTCCCGGAAACGATACTCGCCGGCCTGAAGCGTCGCGCGGGGCCGGAGCGCGCGAGCGGCGAGAAACTGCCAACGGTAGCGTACTACGCCGGCGCCGGCGAGTAGCCCGGAGAGTTGCACCGTACCGGTGCCTCGGCGAATGTCGAGGA
Source organism: Bryobacterales bacterium (assembly GCA_016880505.1). Lineage (GTDB taxonomy): Bacteria > Acidobacteriota > Terriglobia > Bryobacterales > Bryobacteraceae > JAEHDI01. The sequence goes on from JAEHDI010000240.1 coordinate 1,440, forward strand.
AGACTTCATCCTGAAAACCCGAGTACGGCTGGTTTAGCGAAAACGCAGCGAGGCCAAGAAGACAAACCGCCAGGAGCAGGGCGACCGCCAGCCGCTTCATGCCTCGGCGTTCTCCGCGGCGGTGTCGATCGATCCCAGATAGCTCTCGAGGAGGATCACGGCGGCGAGGCGGTCGACGGCGCGCCCGCGCTTCTCCCGGCTGATGCCGCTCTCGCGCAGCACGCGCTCGGCCTCGACTGTGGTGAAGCGTTCGTCCCAGAGGCGGACGGGGAGGCCGGTGCAAGCTTCGAGCTTCGAGGCGAACTCCCGGACCCACACCGACTGCGCACCCTCGACGCCATTCAGGCGGATGGGATTCCCGATGACGATGAGCGAGACGCCTCGATCCGAGGCGAGCTGCGTGAGCGCCGCGAGATCGTCACGGAGGCTGGTCCGAGCGAGGGTGTCGAGTCCCTGAGCCGTGATTCGAAGCTCATCGCTCATGGCGAGTCCGATGCGGCGCCGTCCGAGATCGAGCGCGAGAATTCGCCCAGGATACTGAAGATTGTTTTCGTTCACTGAATTGATTTCATTATAGGGCGGCTCGTGTTAGAGTAGCGTTGAGCGAAGTTTTCGGTGGGATTCTCTCGTGGCCGTTCTTGCCAGCTCCATCCGCACCCTGAGGCCGAAAAACGCAGCTTCCGCCGTTCTTGCTGCTGCGGCAATCATTGGGTTGCTGTACTACGGCAGGGTATTCTTTATCACCCTGATCATTGCGATTACGATCGCCTTTATCCTCGAACCGTTTGTGAGTTTCGCGATGAGGCTCCGGCTGCCGAGGGCGGTCGCGAGCTTTGTGGTTTGCGCCCTGGCGCTGCTGGTTCTTTACTTGGGGGGCCTGGGCTTCTACACTCAATTCGCTGACCTCTACCGCGAACTGCCGAAGTACAGCCAGCGGATCGGTGAGCTGACGGAGGTGGTAACCCAGAAGGTGGAGGAGATGGAACGTTCCACCTACCGGTTGCTCCTGCCCAGGCGGATGCAGCGTCAGGAACAGCCGTCGGCGCAAGCGCAACCGCCGCAAGCGGCGGCCAAGACGCAGCCGCGGAGGCGATCGGCCGAGCCGCCCATGCCCATCGGGCCGCCTCCCGTACAGGAGGTCCGGATTCTTTCGGACGAGCGGACGCCGGTTGTGAATTACCTCTACACGCACCTCGGCCTGGTTTACGAAGTGCTGCTGATGGCGTCGTTCGTCCCGTTCCTGGTCTACTTCATGCTGAGTTGGCGGGACCACATTTACCGGAGTTTTCTGCAATTGTTCGAGGGCCAGGACAGGTTGGTGGCGGGCAACAGCCTGGAGGGCATCGCAAGCATGGTGCGGGGGTTCGTAGTGGGAAATTTCGTACTCGGACTGCTGCTGGCGTCGGCGAGCTCGTTGCTGTTCTGGGCGTTCAATTTACCCTATCCGCTGCTGATCGGTCCGCTGAGCGGGTTTCTGAGCCTGGTACCGTACGTCGGGCTCCCGCTAGCGATGATTCCGCCGCTGTTCGGCGCGCTGACGGTGCTCAAGACGGCGCCAGCGTACCTGTTTCTCGCAACGCTGGTAGCGGTGCTTCACCTGCTCGCGTTGAACCTGTTCTATCCGAAGGTCGTCGGCTCCCGCGTGCATCTGAACCCATTGGTCGTGACGGTGGCGCTGATGGTGTGGGGCGTGCTTTGGGGAGCGGTGGGGTTGGTGCTGGCGATCCCGATGACGGCCGGCATCAAGGCAGTGTGTGACAACGTGACGAGTCTTCAGCCGTACGGGCGGTTGATGGGAGATTGAAGGGTCGACGCGGGGGGATTCTCTTGCTGAAAAAACAGTTCCTGACGTACGTCGGAATCGGACTGGTGCTGGTAGCGATCGGCGTGGCGGTCATTTTCCATATTCAACGTGGAGCGCACATCGAGCTAAGAGGCAGCGTGCTGAAGGTCCGCACCCTTCCAATCGACAATGCCAGTGCCATCGCGGTCATCGATTTCCGGTTTGTGAATCCCGCGGACTACCCGTTTGTTGTCCGGCGCGTGAATGTGTCGATGGAGGACCCCGCCGGCCGGGTCATCGAGGGGTCGGTGATCTCGGAATCGGACGCGGTGCGGCTGTTTCAGTACTACCCGGTGCTGGGGCAGAAGTTCAACGAATCGCTGACGATCCGGACGAAGGTTGCGCCCCGGCAAGCGATGGACCGCATGATCGGGGTACGCTTCGAGCTGTCAGACAAGGAACTCGAAGGGCGCAAGAGGCTAACGATCCGGATTGAAGATGTGGACGGGGCGATCTCGGACGTGGTCGAAGAGGCGAGGCTGTAGGGCCTCATCGGGCGCGCCAAAACGATGTCGCCTTAGCCTTCGTGCGGAGGAATGGCGAGCAAAACCTCAACGAGCACCGGTATACCGTCACGGGTGGCGGGCCGGAAGACCCATTCGGTCAACTGGGGGATCAGAAGCTCGCGGATCTGGTCGGCCGGCGCACGCAACACATTCATATCCTTGAACTTGCCGGCTTTGTCGACAAATCCGTGAACCATGATGTAGCTGGAACGGGGCATCATCGTTACCGGAGGGAGGACCGTGACCAGCGGGAAAGGAGCCTTCACAGGGGTGGCCTTGCCGATGTAGACAGCGCCGCCGACGACCTTTGTGACGGGTCCGGTGTCTTTCGGAATGCAGTACTGAAGGAGCCAGGCTCTCGGAGCGCCCACCTGAAGGTATACCGTATAGACCGGCTGTCCGCTGAGAACACCCGCGCTTTCGGGGAAGCCTTCGTCCGCGGAAGATTGCATGACGACGACGTCGAACTGAGCGTTGGAGGGATGCTCGATCCGAATCGCCGAGGCGTACTTGATGCCGGGAGCCAAGCCACCAGTCCCGGCCACGCCGCCGGCTCCAGCGCCAGTACCAGTTCCGGTTCCAGTGCCGGTCCCGGTGCCGCTCCCTGCCGAAGCGGTGCCGATTCCTCCGGGGCCGTCTCCCAGTCCGGTGCCACTGCCCCCAAGCCCGCCGCCGAGGGAAGCCACCGTGCCGGTTCCGCCCGCCTTTGAGCCGGGAATACCGGGTCGGCCGCGGGCATCATCCGCGCCGGGCGGAGGCGGCGGGATCCTCCCAATCTGGTTGCCGAGAGGGATCGAAATCTGGTCTTTCAACTGGCCCGGGTTAGACGAAAGCGCAAGCACATTGATCGGCTCCCCGGAGATCGGGCTGACCGAGGCGCCCTGGCCCGACGCCGTGGAGGAGACCGGCCCCTTGAACGGACGGCCTTGGATGGTGGGTCTGGGTAAATGCAATAAGGCGTTCTGCGGACCAGCGACCATGGACGGCACGTAAAGATCGGAGGTCGTGCTTCCGGAGCCCGCCAAAGCAGGCGGGGCGTCGACCCGGGGAATGACCACAGACGGGGCGCTCGGTCCCGGCTCGGCGAACTTCTTCGCCGCGGGTCGGGGCAAGGTCGGGGCGGACAGGAGGATATTTGGCAGTTGTACCTTGGCTGTCAGTTGCAGTTCGGGCGGCAGGTGCGGCTGAATGAGGGTCTGGTCCGCCTCGGGCCGGTGCGTGACGTTGGGAACACGGAACTGCTTCGGCAGGACGCGATCAGGTTCCGCCTTCGGAAGAGGAGCGGGTGCGGGCGAGGCCGCCCTTGCCATCTGCTGGGATGGCGCCTTGAGCCGGCGTTTCTCCACCGGTTTGGGCTTCTCCACCACCGGCCTTGGTGCGATCGCGACCTGGGTTGAACTGAGATAGAGGCGGTCGGGTATCTGAATTTCGAGGGGGCGAAACGTCCTCGCGTGGCGCCGCCAAACTTCCTCCTCCGAGTCAGAGAGCATCGAAGTGAGCGGCAGAAGGACAACGATGACGAAGACGTGAAAGAGAACTGAGGCGGCAAAGCTCGGCCAATGGGCGCGAGGCGAGCGGAAAACGTCCTCGAAGAGCTGGTGCTCCTGCACCGGCGGAGCCTTTACGGACGCCAGCCTGCTCGCGACCAATCCCAGTACCGAAATATCCTGCATGCGATTCCCCGACGCCCGGCCCATGGGGCCATTATCCCCCGTCGGTCTACGTTTAGTCGAATACCGTCCCAGGACCGCGAGACTTCAGTTGCGGCCTCTCAACAACGAGTGAACGGAGCCACTGTTCCTGGTTGACATCTTTGCGGGGCGGTTGCACTGTTCTCGGCTGCGGCATATCGACAAGAGCTTCTCCGGCCGGCATGTTCTTGAGACCGTAAAGCGCCAGTTCAAAGCGGTCCTTCACCCCAAGCTTGTGGAACAGCCGGGACAAATACACCTTAACGGTTCCTTCGGAGATAAACAGTGTAGCGGCGATCTCTTTGTTCTTTAGTCCCTGAGAGAGGAGGCTGACAAGCTGGCTCTCGCGACGCGTCAGAGAAATCGAGCGGACGCCGTCGAAGCTTGCCTTGAGCGTTTCCTCGAACCAGAGGCCGCCGTCAGCGACCATTTGAAGGCACTTGAAGAGTGTCTCTGGATCCAGGGTCTTGCGAAGGATTCCTCGGATGCCGTGCTCGATGGCTTGGTAGGCGAGTTCGGTGGAAATCGCGCGCACCCAAAGAACGACCTTGATCGCAGGGAACCGCCGCTGAAATTCGACCAGCGAGCCGAAAGTGAGGTCGGACCGGAGATCGAGAAGCAGGAGATCCGGCCGTTTGGCGTCGATTTCAGCTACTAGCTGGGTCGTGGTTTCACAAACCGCGTCCAACGTGAAGCCGCCAGCCGTGGAGAGGATGGACCTAAGCCCGGCGGCGAGGACAGGCTCGTCCGTGAGGAGGTAGAGGCGAGTCATAGCACTCCCTTCCGAGAGGCGGGACCGCCCACGCTCTCTCGACTTCGTGACGTTGCGCCCGGGATGCCCGGCCAGAGTACCAGCAAGGAATAAACGGATAACGATACCACTTATCCGGGAATGGGCGCATGGGCAACCAATATAACACGGAAAAAACGGAAATTCCAGATTTTTTCAGATCAATTTCGGCGCTTTTTGATAGTTTTGCCTGATTGACATGGCGCATAGTACTTCCCCGCGCCTAGTTTCATAACTTCGGATCTCATGGTCTGATGGCGGGTGCCGGAATAGGTATTAACCTTAGTAAACAAAGAGATGCTACCCATTTACGGTCTTGAAGATTCGGCCGTAAACCCGTACATTGACACCACAGATGGATAGACGTCGCAGTTCGAGGTTGGATATCAGCCTGCAATGTCGGGTCTCGTCGCCGCGAATCGGCTCGCGAGTGCTGACGGGAATCACGGAGAACATGAGCCGGGGCGACGTTTTGGTCCTTCTGGACGGGGAGCAGGCGCTTCCCGAATTGCCGTGTGTCGGCGATCCGCTGATTGTCGAGATTGAATTGCCGGAAAATCACGCGTTCGGCCGCAAGTGCATGCAGTGCCAGACCACGGTGGTACGGGTTTCTCAATCGGAGGAGGGTGTGCCCAGGGTGGCGCTGCGGATCCACAAGATGCGCTTTCAGAGTTGCGGCAAGGGCTCGGTGCAACTTATGGGTCAGCGGACGGATGTCCGGCAGCTTTTGATGTAAGCAGGCAGCGAGGGCGCGCCGGGGAGCAACAAACCGATGAAAGACAAAACCGATAAGCGAGTTCGGAAAGGCGCGGAGAAGAAATCCGGGTCCGCGGTGATTGAGGCGTCGCTGTTGGCGCCTTGGATTTTCTTTTTATTCGTCGGGGTTTTTGACTTCGGGTTTTATTCTTACGCGGCGATCGCCACACAGAACGCGGCACGGATTGCCGCGATGCAGACGTCGGACAACACGAAGACGGCGGCAGACGACGTTTTGGCGTGCCAGTACGCCGTACAGGAGCTGCAGATGCTGCCGGGGATACCGAAGGTAACGACCCTGGCTAACACGCCAGCCTGCCCGACAGCGACGGGCGGGATCACAAACACGTTTCCGTTGTCGGTGGATGCAGAGAGCGTGACGGGACCGGACGGCGCGCCAGCGACGCGAGTGGCGGTTACGTACCGAACGGTCCAACTGGTGCCGATCCCGGGTCTGATGACCGGCCAGATGCAGTTGACCCGGGTCGTGGAAATGCGGCTAAAGGAGTCCTAGGCCATGCGAGATTTCAAGAACAAACGCCGCGGCGACGTCATGCTGGAGTTCACGCTGGTCGGGATTCCGCTGATCTTCATCCTGATTTCCGTCGTGGAGATGGCGCGAGGGATGTGGACGTATCACACGCTGGCACACGCGGTGAAGGAAGGGACGCGGTACGCGATCGTACACGGCTACAACTGTTCTCTTGCGCCAAACAACTGCCAGGTGACGGTGGCACAGATCGCACAACGGGTTCGAGAGGCGGGCGTCGGGCTGATGCCGAACGAACTGCGGATCGAGCTGCGGTCGGAAGGCGACACGGTACTGTGTTCGACGCTCGATACCTGTCTTACGAACAACAATTTCTGGCCTGTGTACCCGAACAGTCAGATTGGGCAAAGAGTCACGATCAATGGGACGTATCCGTTCCGGTCGGCAGTGGCGATGTTCTGGCCGGGAGCGGGCAGCGGCATGAACTTCGGCACCTTCCTGCTGCCGGCATCGTCGACGGAGACGATCCAGTTCTGAGGAGGCGCCATGAGACATAGGGAGGACAGGAAACGCGGTCAGATCCTGGTCATGGTTACGCTGGCGCTATTCATGATGGCGGGCATCATGGGGCTGGCTGTGGACCTGGGCTGGTCGTACTTTACGAAGAAGTCGGCGCAGACGGCGGCGGACGCGGCGGCCCTGGCGGCGGCAGAGGCGGCGTTCGCGGCGGAGTCGGACGACGACGCCAACTCGACGTACGACTGCGGCACCGAGGTGGCGTGCGTTGCCCTCTCACAGTGTCCGTCTCCGATTCCGAATCCGCCGACAAACAACATCGAAGTTGGCTGCCTCTATGCGAAGCAGAACGGGTTTCAGGTGCAGCCGGGAGGCCGGCAGAACGTCACCATGAATTCCGGCAACACGCCGAATCCACCCACGGTGCCGGGCGTCACGGTCTACTATTGGGCGACGGCGCGGGTGGCGGAGGGAATTCCGCAGCTTTTCTCGTCGCTGCTTGGCAATACGCTTAACCTTGCGAGCGCCAGGGCAACCGGGGCAATTATAGACTCAACTATTGCCGGCTCGCTGATTTTGCTGAATCGTGAGCGAGACTGCGTGCCAATGAACCTCGGCGCCCAACCGATCTGCGGCGTCGACCTTCTGGTGCAGGCGAACAACAACCAGGGAATGGACGCGGTGCGGGCGGACGGAGGGGTGCTGATGGCGTCTGTCCTGAACGGGACGAACGACCCGAGCGGCGACGGGAACTACTCGGGCGAGAACCAGGGCGGGGGCCTCGTGCGTGCGCCCTTCACGTTCATCCGCGGGGACGGCACGGTCAGTTTGGGCGGAAGCTCACAGTGGATTCAGTCTCCGACCAACGGATTCTCGGACCGGTCATACTTCCGCGACCCAATGCGGGGGAAGGGGGCGCCGCCACCGCCTGCTCCGGGTCTGCAGGACATACCGATCCTGGGCGGCTCTTTGATGGGCAGCAACGATCCGAACAACCCGACGATATACAGCCCAGGGAACTACTACGCGGTGAAACAGGTCGGCGGGACGCTGGTGCCGACCGGTGATCCGCTGACGATGTCGGGCTATCTGAAGTTCCAGGCGGACGGCGACGGATTCGGTGACTGGGTGTTTTTTGGCGGGCTGAGGAACCAGAGCGCTGGAACCGTGATGACTGTGGATCCTGGACGTTATGTAATAGCGGGAGTGCGGTCGAACGGCAACAACCCAGCACCGGGGTTCGACATCCAGGTAAACATGTCGATCACGGACAACGGA
>JAEHDI010000241.1 GCA_016880505.1 Bryobacterales bacterium
GTTTCGGCATTGCCGAGATCACGCCGGACCACCGGATTGTCGGCTTCGAAGAGAAACCAGCGCACGGCGACCCACAAAGGTCCGTCTTCAATCCCGAGATGGTGAGCGCCTCAATGGGGGTCTATGTGTTCAATACGCCTGTGCTCCTGAACGCGCTGGCACAGGACGCTGAAGACGCAGCATCCTCTCACGACTTCGGCAGGGACGTGATTCCGAAGTGGATTTCGAAGGCCCGAGTGATCGCCTACGACTTTCACGATCTCAACGACAAGACGGTTCACTACTGGCGGGACGTCGGGACGATCGAAGCCTACTACGAAGCGAATATGGATCTGGTGGCGGTCATACCGCAATTCAACCTGTACGACAGCAACTGGCCGATCCGAACTCGTCTCGAACAACACCCCCCGGCGAAATTCGTCTTCGCGCAGGAAGGACGGCGGATGGGCGTGGCGATCGACTCGATCGTCGCGGGCGGATGTGTCATTTCCGGCGGCCGCGTGATCCGTTCCGTGCTGTCTCCCGGGGTGCGGGTGAACAGCTATTGCGAGGTCGAGAACTCAATCCTGATGAACCGGGTCGAGATCGGAAGGTACTGCCGCATCCGCAACGCCATCATCGACCGCGACGTGAAAGTGCCCGATGGCGCCACGATCGGCTTTAGCGCCGACGAAGACCGCGCCCGCGGGTACCACGTGGCCGAGGGCGGCATCGTCGTGGTTCCTTCCGCGCAAGAGACTTACGCTACCATAGCGGTTTAGGCAACTTTCAACTATCAGCTTTCAACCGTCAGCCGCGGATTGCGCAGTGCGCTCCCGGCGACTGTCGGCGAAGGCTGGCAACCCACTCATTTTAAGGAGCAATGATGACCAAGATCGTAAGAACTGTAGGCAGGGAGATTCTGGATTCCCGCGGCAATCCGACCGTGGAGGCCGACGTCTATCTGGCCGACGGAAGCATGGGCCGGGCGGCAGTACCCTCCGGCGCTTCCACCGGCGAACACGAGGCGGTGGAGCTTCGCGACGGCGACAAGTCTCGCTACCTGGGGAAGGGCACGAAGACTGCGGCCCAGAACGTGAACGGCGAAATCGCCGTGGCCATTCAGGGCATGGATGCATCCCGCCAGGAGGAAGTGGACCGCAAGATGATCGCCCTCGACGGCACTCCGAACAAGGGGCGGCTCGGTGCGAACGCGTTGCTGGCGGTTTCCATGGCAGCGGCGCGAGGGGCGGCGGCCTCGCAAAAGGTCCCGTTGTACCGCTACCTCGGCGGCGTCTCGGCGTCGATCCTGCCGGTGCCGATGATGAACATTCTGAACGGCGGGGCACACGCCGACAACTCCGTCGACGCCCAGGAATTTATGGTGTCGCCGGTGGGTGCCCCCACCTTTGCCGAAGCGCTCCGGATGGGCGCGGAGATCTTCCACAGCCTGAAAGCGGTTCTGAAGAAGAAGGGCTACTCGACGGCGGTCGGCGACGAGGGTGGCTTCGCGCCCAACCTCAAGTCGAACGACGAAGCTCTGGAGGTGATCCTCGAGGCGATCGAGAAGGCGGGCTACAAGCCGGGAGTGGACGTTTGTCTCGCGCTGGACCCGGCTGCGAGTGAGTTCTACGATACCGGCAAAGGCAACTACATCTTCAAGAAGTCCGACAAGAGCGAGAAAAGCCCCGAACAGATGGTGGAGTTCTGGGCGAACTGGGTGCGGCAGTATCCGATCATCTCGATCGA
>JAEHDI010000242.1 GCA_016880505.1 Bryobacterales bacterium
CGCCAGCTCCGCCCGGACAGCCGCATGATCTACCTCCAAACCGATGCGCCCGTCAATCCGGGCAATAGCGGCGGCCCGCTGGTCGACGTCAACGGACGGGTCGTCGGCATCAACACCATGCTGCTCAGCCAGTCGGGGGGCAGTGAAGGCGTCGGCTTCGCCGTTCCGTCCAACATCGTCCGCACTGTGATGGAGCAGTTGCGCCGTTCCGGCGTCATGAAACGGGGTGACATCGGCCTCGAAGCGCAGACCATCACACCGGCAATCGCGGCCGGCCTCGGCCTCTCGCGCAACGATGGTGTGGTGGTCGCGGACGTCTCCGAACGCGGACCTGCCGATAATGCCGACATCCGCGTCGGCGACGTTGTGCTCTCCCTGAACGGCAAGCCGATGGAGAACGCGCGCCAGTTCCACGTCAACCTCTACCAGCGGCCCGTCGCTTCCACCGTGACCCTCGAAATCCTCCGGGGCGGCGAGAAGCTGACAAAAACGGCAGTTGTTCTCGAGCGGCTCGACACGCCCGAACGCCTCGCCACGCTCGTCAACGACCGCCAGCACCTTGTCTCGCGCCTCGGCGTTCTCGGAGTCGCCCTGGATAAGAAGCTGGTTGAACTGCTGCCGTCACCGCCGCGAAGGAGCTATGGCATTCTCGTGGCCCGGACCGCCGTGACCCCCCGCGGTCCGGCAGGGCTATTCCAGCCGGGCGACGTCCTGTACAAGTTCAACAATCAGCCGCTGTCAACGATGCTCGACCTCCGCGGCTTTGTCGATAAGACGCCGCCGGGCGAGACAGTGATCCTCCAGGTGGAGCGCGGAGGCAAGACCCGCTTCGTCGAGGTCACCCTCGACTAGCCAGATCGCCTACTCCGGGTAGTAACCCTCGCGCGCGCGCACCTTGTAGCCTCTGGGGTGTTGCAGCCGGACGTCGATCCGGCGCCAGTTATTGTCCTGCGCGGGCGTAGGCGGAAAGGCCAGCAGATAGCCGTGAGCCAGATCCTGACCGACGCGTTCGAGGACGGCGCGGATCTCCCGTGGTTCGCGGATCGCAAAAGGTACTCCTCCGGTCGCCTTCGAAACGTTCCAGAGTTGCTTCAGCAGCTCGTCGTACTCGAGCGCCCGTCCCTGCGCCACCGTGTACACCGGCGCGCCGATGACCTTCGCCCGCCGGATGGCGGCCTCCGCCCCCAAAATGCTCCGGTTGTCCTCGCCGTCGGTGAAGACAACGATCACCTTCTTGCCGCCGCGGCCGGAGATCTCGCGAGCGACTTGCGTGAGAGCGTCGTACAACGCGGTCTCGTCGCGGGGAAATGCCCTCAGCACCGCCCGCTTTGCCACTTGTTTGTCCGTCGTGAGCGGTTGCAGGAGGGCGACCGTCCGGTCAAAGCGGTACACCGCCACCGCGTCGTTCTCGCGGAGGTCGTCGATCAATTTCATTGCAGCGTTCTTGAGGGCCGGCAGGGCGCCCTGCATGCTGGCCGTGGTGTCCAGCACGAGGGCGCAGGAAACGGCCGACGAGTTGCTTTCAAACGCGGTAATCCGTCGGGGCGTACCCTCTTCCAGCAGTCCGAACTCCGACTCTGGGAGGTTATCGATGTAACGACCCCGGCCGTCCGTAACCGTCGCGAACACCTCGACCAGCCGTCCGCTGGCGCGGAAGACCGACTCGGTCGGCATTGGCGGCGGATCCGCGAAATCGACTTTTGCAGCGACCTTCGGAGCGGAATCGGGGGCAGCAGCCGCCGGCTCTTCAGCGCTGTCCACGCGCGGAAGTTCCCGCGCCACCTCGTCGAGCCCGGCGAAACCGCCGCCCAGATAGCTGCCGGCGATGGTGCCGGAGATGCTCTCGGGCCGCACGAGTGCGGCCGGCAGAAATAGCAGACCGGGGCCTTTTGCCGGGTCCGCGCCGGTGAAGCGGTGCTTACGAAGCGCCAGAGGATCTTCAGAGATCAGTAAAGAATCCGGGTCGAGCGATGCCGCGTACACAAGCCCGCTAAGGGCGGCGACCGTCTGAGCGTCCCCAGCCGATCCGATTACGGCGTCAAGGCGCGGTACGTTTTGCAGCCGCCGCACACGGTCGAACGCCGCCCGCCGCGCGCCATCAAGTCGAAGTAGCCGGCTGGGCACCGCCTCGTCCAGGCCGGCGGATTCTCCGGTCATCGCGCGCAAGCAGGCCAGTGCCTGCCTTGA
>JAEHDI010000243.1 GCA_016880505.1 Bryobacterales bacterium
ACCATTACCCGGAGGTGTTCTCCGAGGTAGAACTCCGCCGGGCAGACAAGGTTGCCTACGTTCTCGATGAACAACACGCGCACGCCGTCCATCGGGAACTCCGCCACTGCCTTTGACACCATGCGAGCGTCGAGGTGGCAGACCGTGCCGGTTGTGATCTGGTGGGACGGTACGCCCGCCGCCCGGATCCGCTCGGCGTCGATGCTCGTCTGAAGGTCGCCCTCGATCACGGCGAGGCGGTAACGGGCGCCCAGGCGCCGGATGGTCTGCTCGAGTACCGACGTCTTGCCCGCGCCCGGAGCCGACATCAGGTTGATCGCCAGCATGCCCGCGCGCTCAAAGAGCTCGCGGTTCGCCGCCGCCGCCTCCTCGTTGGCTTGCAACACGTTTCTCACCACTGGCACTCGTTCCATCATCCGCTCCTTCCCGTTTGGCTCCGCTCCTCTTACTCCACCTCGATGTACTCGACCTGGAGTTCCCGCCCGCTCGTAATATCCACCGGACTGCCGCATTCGGTGCATACGAAACACAAATCCGAGGCGGGCGGGCTGCTAACCTGCCCGCAGCGCGGGCAACGCACTTCGAGCGGTACCCGTTCGATTTCGAGGCCCGCGCCGGCGGCGAGCGTCTCCACTTTCAGCGCATCGAAAGAGAACTCCAGCGCTTCACGGACCACTCCGGAGAAATCGCCCAGGCGAAGCTTGATCTTGTGGATCGCGCCCGCTTGCCGCTTTCTCGCCTCTTCTTCACAGATCTCGAGAATGCTCTGGGCGAGCGCCAGTTCGTGCATATACAACCAGAATAACTGAGGGGTGCGGAATCGCTCAGTTTCGCCCGGGGGCAACGCCGATCTCCGACCCGATGCGGTCGGCCACTTGCTCCACCGCCGCCAGGACCTCCGGAGAAGGCTCGCTGCCGACATCGAAACTGCCGGCCTCGATGCCGTAGATGAGCAGGTTCGGCGGGAGAAGGTCGAGAATGCGCGCCAGTTCGATCGCCTCGGCGACGCCGAACGCGTGCGTCGAGCAGCGGAAGAAGTCGCCGATCACGGGCGCCGTGCGCGCGTCCCATACGGTAACCGTCCCAGGAGGCGCCCCGGTTACCACCGCATCAACAAGAATGACTTCCTGCTCACCCGGTGCGTCCCGCCAACTTTCCATCAGCGCCAGCGCTTCGCCGCTCTGCTCGCGTGCCTCGATGCCTTGTGCGCGCAGGCGGCGCGCTACCAGAATTCCGGCAGCGTCGTCGCCACGGTCCCCGTTTCCGCAACCAATAACCAGCATTCCTCTCCCTTCCCCGCAACCGTTATGCGTCGGGGCAGGGCCTGACCTGCCCCACACTACTACAGCTTGTACTCCGCCTTCAACACCGGGTCTTCGATCGACCCTTCCATCGTGAAACCGAGCGTCTCGCAGATGTGCCGCATGACCGCATTGTCCTGCAAGACGTCGCCGACAATCGCACTGAGCTTCTCGGCGCGAGCCACCTCGATCAACCGGCGGACGAGCTCGACGCCCAGTCCCCGGCCCTGATACTCGTCGCTCACGAGGACGGCGAACTCGCCGTCGTTGGTGCCATGGAGCTTCCGCAGCCGGCCGACCGCCAGAATGCGCGGCTCGCCGGTCTTCGGATCCTTCTGCTCTGCCACCAGCGCCATCTCGCAGTCGTAATCGATAAAGCAGATCCCTACCAGCCGCTCGTGAGCAACTCGCTGGCTGAGCTTCATCATGTGCAAGTAACGCAGGTAGACTGTCCGTTCCGACAACGTCTCGTGAAACTTGACGATCAGCGGTTCGTCCTCGGGCCGAATCGGGCGGATGAGGACGTCACTGCCGTCCTTCATCGTCCACGGCGACACGTAACGCGTCGGGTAAGGCCGGATCGGCAGGCGCGGAAGATCGCTTTCCTGAACCGTCGGCTCGTGGACCACCACCCGCGCGTCGAGAGCGATCAGGCGCTCCGGCGACGCGAGTAGTGGGTTGATGTCGATCTCTTTCACCCACCGCTGCTCCACCACCAGGCGGCTGAAGGCCACCATCAACTGCTCTAACGCGGCCAGGTCCACCGGCTTGCGGCCGCGGACGCCTTTCAGCGCCGTGTAGATCTTCGTCCGTTCCATCATCCGCCGCGCCAGCGTGGTGTTCAGCGGCGGCAGCGCCAGGGCCCTGTCCTTGAATACTTCGACAAGCTGGCCTCCGAGGCCGAACAGAATCACCGGGCCGAACTGCGGGTCAAGACTGCTGCCCAGGATGATCTCGTAGCCGTCCAGCTTAATCATCGGCTGCACGGTTACACCCAGGAAATGCTCGGCGCCTGCTTTCTCCGCGACCGAAGTCTGGATGCGCCGGAACGCCTCGCGAACTGCGCCGGCGTCCTTGAGATTCAACTGCACGCCACCCACGTCCGTCTTGTGCGTGATCGTCTCCGAGAACAACTTCAGCACGATCGGGTAGCCAATGGCGTCGGCCGCCGCCACTGCCTCCTGCTCGGTCCGGGCGACGCGCGTCTCCACCGTCGGGATGCCGTATGCCGCCAGCACTTGCTTGGATTCGAACTCGGTGAGAATCGTCCGGCCCGCCGCGCGTGCGCCGTTGATGATCTTCTCGGCCTTCCCGCGGCTGTCCTCGGCTTCCTGTGCGCCCGCCGGAAACACCGGCGTCTCGTAGAGCGCCCGCAGGTTTTCGCTGTACTGCCACATGTAGGTGAACATGCGGGCGGCGGTATCGGGGTACGAAAACGTCGGGATGCCGGCCGCGTTGAGGATGCGCTCGCCCGCCGCCACTTCCGGCCCTCCCATCCAGCTCGCCAGCACCGGCTTGCCCAGGTTGGAGTACGGCCGAAGCTGCTCGGCGATCTGAGTCGGGTCGGTCATATCCTGAGGCGTCAGCACCACCAGCATGCCGTCCGCGTTCGGGTCTTTCGCCGCCGTGGCCAGCGCCTTGGCGTACCGTTCCGGCGTCGCGTCGCCGATGATGTCGACCGGATTGTTCCGGCTCCAGGTCGGCGGAAGAATCTTGTTGAACTCCTCGAAGGTTTCCGGGGACAGCTCGGTCAGCTCGCCGCCGCTGGTGATCAACGCGTCGGTGGCCAGCACCGCCGGACCGCCGGCGTTCGTGAGAATCGTCAGCTTCGGGCCCTTCGGAGGCGGCTGTTTCGCCAGCACTTCGGCCATGTAGAACAGGTCCGAGATCTGGTTCACCCGGAGCACACCGCTGCGGCGGAACGCCGCCTCGAGCACATCGTCCGAGCCCGTCATCGAACCGGTGTGCGAGGCCGCGGCCTTGCCGCCCGCCGCCGTCCGGCCGGCCTTGATCACGATGATCGGCTTGGTCAGCGCCACCTCGCGCGCCGCCGACAGGAACGACCGGGCGTCGCCGATCGACTCCATGTAAATCAGGATGCTCTTCGTCTTCGGATCTTCGCCGAGGTAGTAGATCAGGTCGCCCCACCCGACGTCCACCATCGCCCCTATGGAAAGGAACGCACTGAAGCCGACCATTTCGCGGAAGCTCCAGTCCAGTACCGCCGTGCACAGCGCTCCGCTCTGGCTGATGAAGCCGACCGAGCCGGGCCTCGCCATGCCGCGGGCGAACGTCGCATTCAGACCCGTCGGCGGGCTCATCACGCCGAGACAGTTCGGACCGATAATTCGCACCCCGCCCTTCTGCGCTTCCACAAGCACCTGGTGCTCGAGTTCGGCGCCCTGCGGGCCGAGTTCCTTGAACCCAGCCGAAATCACGATCGCTCCCTGCACTCCAGCCGCCGCGCAATCCCGGATCACGCCCGGGATCGCCGCCGCAGGGGTGATGATCACCGCCAGGTCCACCTCCCCGGGAACAGCGCCATTATTCGGATACGCCTTGATGCCGAGCACGCTCGGCCGCTTCAGGTTTACCGGGTACACCGTTCCGCCGAACGGCGTGCTGATCAGGTTCCATAGCACTGTACGGCCGACGCTTCCCGGGGTCTCCGTCGCGCCGATCACGGCCACGCTCTCCGGCGAGAAAAAGACGTCCAGCGGCTGCTGCCGCCGCTGCAGAATCGTGGTTTCAGTTTCTGACTTCAGCTTTTTCATTTGTTATGGGTCCCTTCGCGGAGACTGTTTACCGCCGCGCCCATCTTCCTCTGGCCCGTAGCCATACGAGTCCCCGCTCGCGCTACTCCGCTAACCTACTTCCGTGTGCATCTCCTTTGCCAAACTTAATCCGTTGAAAACACATCGGATAGCGTTCGCCATTCATTGCAGTGGGTGAAACCGCGCTCTTTTAGGAGTTAACGATCTTAAACTATCATAGCCAGTGGGCGAAACTACACAGAGCCAGTCTTCCTGTGCTGTGAGAGAATCGGGAAACCATGAGCCTGAAAGACCGGACCGCCCTCGTCACCGGAGGTTCCCGGGGCATCGGCAGCGCTATCTGCGTGCGGCTCGCCCGGAATGGCGCCGCCGTCGCAGTCAACTACCTTGAGCGCCGCCGCGAAGCCGAGGAACTCGCCGAGGAGATCAACTCCGAAGGTGGTCGCGCGCTCGCCATTCAGGCCGACGTCAGCGATCAGTCCGCGGTTCGCGAAATGATCCGGACCGTGGCGTCGGAGCTCGGCCCGGCTGACATCCTTGTCAACAACGCCGGCCTGTTCCGCCGCGGGGACCTGGATGACTTCTCCTCCTCCGCCCTCGAAGCCATGCGCCGGACCAATGTCGATGGGGTCGTTAACGTCACCCTCGCCGTCGCTGAGGGCATGAAGGCCCGGCGCTGGGGCCGCATCGTGAACCTCACCTCCATCGCGGCCCACGGCACCACCATGGCGGGAACCACCTTCTACGCTGCTACCAAGGCCGCTGTTGCCGTCCTGACCCGCCGCTTCGCACTGGAACTCGGCCCGGACGGCATCACCGTCAATGCCGTCGCCCCCGGCTTCATTGTCACCGACATGGTGTACGCGGATCGTCCTCCCGAGGAGGTCGAGCAGTTGCTCGCCGGCATCTCCGACAAAGCCATGGTTCGCCGCACCGGCCGTCCCGAGGACATCGCCCACGCCGTCGCTTTTCTGGTTTCGGAGGAGGCCAGCTTCATCACCGCGCAAATTCTGACCGTCGACGGCGGCCGGACCGACTACATCTGCCACCCGTAGGGCTCTTCCGATTTCGGGAACGGGGGCACGATCGCTATCGTAGTATTCGATAGACGCCCTGGAGGGGGCGATGTGGTGGTTAAGTTCCTTCTTTTCTGTATCTTGTTGGTGCTGTGCTGGCCGCTCGCGATCCTTGCGCTGTTCCTCTTCCCGCTGGTGTGGCTGCTCCTGCTGCCCTTCCGGCTGGTCGGGCTCGTGGTGACGGGGTTGTTCGAGTTTATCCGCGCCCTGTTCCTGCTGCCCGCGAGAATGCTGCGCTAAAACGTGGCTCAAACCGTCACTTTTTGACGCTTTTTTTGGTAGTTTTCGTACCGTTCGCGATACGTTTCGTAGCCCGCCCGTCCCATCAGGCCGAACGTAAACCGCTTGCCGAGTTCCACGCCGTCCTGGGTGAAGGCGTCGATGTTCAGCAGTTCTCCCGCGAAGGCCGTCTCGAATTCCAGAAGCTGCAGGAACGCCCCGAGGTGCGCTTCGTCGACGCGGTCGAGCGTGAACGTGCAGTTCGGCCGGCCGTTTTCGGTGAGCGCGGCGGCGGTCGAAACCCGTTCCGCCGTAATGAGCTCGGTAAGCGACCGGCCCGCAAGATAGTCGAACGATTCGAGGCCCGTGCGGCTTCGCGGAATGTGGCCGGCCGCGCCGAAGTTCTTCACCGCCCAAAAGCTGAACAGCTTGTCGTTGGGACCTTCCATGTAAAGCTGCACTTGCGAATGCTGGTCGGTGGCGCCGAGCGCGGCCACCGGGGTCTGCCCGCTGTGGATCTCCTCGCCGCTGCGCGTCCGGGCCTTGCCGAGCGATTCCGCCCAGAGCTGGCGGAACCAGAAGGCCGTTCCCCAGAGGCGGTTCGAGTACGGGAAAGCCACCTGAACGGTCTTGCCTTTTTTCACCCAGGCCAGATAGTGAAACAGCGCGGCGCGCAAGGCGATGTTCGCATCCAGGTTCTCCCGCCAGCACGAGTGCGTCATCTCGGCCGCGCCCTTCATGAGCTTGCGGATGTCGGCGCCAATGAGCGCCGCCGGAAGCAGGCCCACGGGCGAAAGTACGCTGAAGCGCCCGCCGACGTTGTCCGGGATGTGGAACACGCGATAGTTCTCGCGGGCGGCGATCACCGCCAGCTCGCCCCGTTCTCGTGAAGTCACCGCGGCGATGCGTCGTCCCGCTTTGTCACCCAGCTTGCGGCGCATCCAGTCGCGGACGATGAGGAACGTGGACACGGTCTCGGCGGTGGAGCCGGACTTGGCGATCACGACCACAAGCGTCTTTTTCGGGTTCATCGACTCGATCGCAGCGCCCACGAACGAAGGGTCGACGTTGTCGAGGATGACGAGGCGCGGAAAGGCGGCGGAGAACTCTCCCTGGACCGGGTGCGGTCCGCGCAGGCCGCAATCGAGCGCCCAGGCGCCGAGGGCGCTGCCGCCGATGCCGACGATGCAAACGGTGTCGTACGACTTCCGCACCTCGGCCGCGTAGGCGGCGATCTCCTTCGCGACGGCGGTTTGAAAAGGAAGGTGGGGGAAGCCGTACAGTCCGTCTTCGCTCAATTTCCGGAACCCACGGAGGGCGTCGAGCGCGCGGGGCGTGAACTCGCGGATCTCCGCCCCAGTGAGCCCGTGGGCGTCGCCCACCATTTCGGCGCGGAGATTCGTATCGTCGAAGTGAATGCGCATACCAATATCTTGCGACAGATCGGCGCGGACAGGATAACGCTTCAGGAGGGGCGGCGCACAGCGGGCGTGACGAACGTCTTCGACATGTGGTCGTGCCAGGTGAGGCGCTCTTCGTCGACGATCGCCCAGAGAAGTCCGGCGCCGGCCGGCAGCAGGCTCAGGCATCCGGCCGCGAGACGATTCAGCCGGTCGCGCCTGGCCGGCGGCCGCCCGTCAAAGTCGAGCAACTGGAGACCCGCCCAGCGGGTTCCGGGGCTGATTCCAGCCCATCGGAAGGACGCATACTTGTAGAAAAGCAGCAGCAGGGCGAAGGCCAGGCCGTAGATAATGTACGCTGCGCGGCCGGCAACCAGCCCTCCCGTATGGTACGCGAAGACCGACAGCATGAGGACGAAGCCGGCGAGGACCACGAACACGTCGAGGGCCGCGGCCGAGATTCTCTGCCCCAGGGGCGCTACGCGGGCGTCGCAATAAATTGACGATTCGACGGACGTGCGCCGGGCGCTCGGCGCCGGCGGCGCGGGCGGGAGGAACTCCAGGCTTCGCTGCGCCTGGCTGGGCGGACGCGCCGGCGGACGCTTCGGCGCTTCCGTCCGCGGCGCGCGGGCGGCGGCCGGCAGCGGCGGGTTCGCAGGGCGTGGCGCCTGCCTCGCTCCGGGGGCATGCGAATCGAACGGGATCACGCGCGGTCCAGCGGGTGCTGCGTCGGCGAACAGCGCCTGCTGATGGGGGACGGCGCGCCGAACCGGAGGTGGAGGAGCTTGCAGCGGGCCGGGCGGCGCGGGTCTGGGGGCCGGCACGGCGGCGAAGCGTTGCGGCTCGGGAACTCCGGGCACGATGCGGCGGCCACAGCGGCGGCAGCGGTGCTCGTCCTCCGTGTTCGACGCTCCACAGTACCGGCAGTTCATCCGGGAATCCGGGTCCGGGCGGCGGCTTGCGGGGACTTCTTGCTGCGTGTTACGGTTTTCGATTGATCCCTCTCTTTACATCGCGCCGCGTGTGCCCTTCTCATGTAAGTAACATAATTGACGGACTTTGTCACGAAATTTCGAATATTTTTCCGCATCTTGGCCTGTTTTTTTTTATTTCGGCCCTGTGGTGCGCCGCCCAGACGCCTCCGCCCGCGCGCAACGAAGTGCTGGTCCGGGCCGTCACCCAGACAGCCGAGGGGCACGTCTACCGGCTGCGCGGCGCCGCCCAACTGGAGACCACGGAAGTGCAGCTCTGGGCCGACGAGATCGACTATGACGAAGATACCGGTCAGGCCGAGGCCCGGGGAAACGTCCACTTCAAGCAGCTCCAGCACGGGGAGGAACTTTGGGCGGACAGGGTCGAATACGACCTCAAGGAGGAGACCGGCAAATTCTACAACGTGCGCGGAACGTCGCCGCCGAAGATCGACCCGCGCCCCGGCCTTCTGACCACCTCGAGTCCGTTCTATTTCCAGGGAGACTGGGCGGAGCGGCTGAAGGACAAATACGTTCTCCATCACGGAATGATCACGAACTGCCGCCTGCCGAAGCCGTGGTGGACGCTCCGTGGGCCGAAGTTCGACATCGTTCCGAACGACCGCGCGCTGGCCCACAACTCCGTTTTCCGTCTCCGAGGCGTGCCGCTGTTTTACTTTCCGATGTTCTACAAGTCGCTCGAACCGCGTCCCCGCAAGAGCGGCTTGCTGACGCCGAACATCGGCAACAGCTCGCGGCGCGGGAAGATGTTCGGGGTCGGCTACTTTTGGGCCATCAACCGCAGCTATGACACAACCTATCGGGTGCAGGACTTCACGGCGCGCGGCGT
>JAEHDI010000244.1 GCA_016880505.1 Bryobacterales bacterium
CGACGTAGCTGTCGCAAGTCTCGTGCATCGTGCAAGTGCCGGGTTTCTGGCCGGCGAGTGCTTCGGCGAGGTTGTCAAAGAAGCGGATGCGCGCCTTCCGGCGCTCTGGCCACCATAGGTCGAAAGTCTCGCAGAGAAACCGGCCGTACTGTTCCGGCGTGATCGTGAACGGCAGGCGGTTGCCGTTTCCGTCGAACTCGGCCAGCGGAATGTACTGCACGAAGTCGATTCCGAGACTGCGGAAGAACCGATAAATCTCCTTCGGCTTCTCGACATTGGCCTGGCTGAGCACGCAGAGGACATTGAAATCGACTTTCTCTTTCTGGAGCAGCTCGATTCCCTGCATGACTTTCGTCCACGTCCCGCGCCCCTGCTTGTTGAACCGGTACAGGTCGTGGACCTCTTCGGGGCCGTCGATCGAGACGCCGACGAGCCAGTTGTACTTGCGGAACAGCTCGCACCAGCGTTCATCGATCAGAATCGCGTTGGTCTGGATCGCGTTACTGACGTTCTGTCCGCCGCGGCCGTACTGCTGCTGCAACTCGACCAGCTTTTCGAAAAACGGGAGACCCGCGAGCGTCGGCTCGCCGCCCTGGAAAGCGAAAACGCTGTTCGGATAGGAATAGAACAGGTAGGTGTCGACCAGCCGTTCGAGGGTGTCCGCTGTCATGCGGCGCGCGGGAAGTTCCTTGTATGGGTCCGCCTCGCGGTCGAGATAGAAACAGTAGGCGCAGTCGAGGTTGCAGACCGCCGAAGCCGGTTTGATCAGCAGCGAGGTGATCCGAGGCGTCGTTCCCAGCCCCTCTCCCAGGATGGGGAAAGGCGCTCCGTTTCCCATACCGTGAGTGTAGCATCCGGTCACGGGACAGCCTCCGGTTCCAGAGTCACAGCCCACCGTTCCCGGACGGTGTAGGATTGCGGGTAGCACGAGTCATGACGCCAAGAGAGTTGGTCTCCAGCGTGCGCTCCGAACTTGCAGCGAGCGCCGACCCAAAGTTCCGGGAGGGTTTGATGTGGTTCTTCAAGGAGCCCGTCGATCCCTACGGGGTACGGACGCCACAGGTGCGGCGGATCGCTGCTTCGGCGTACCGCGAGGTCAAGAAGTGGCCCGCGGCACAGCGCAACGCGTTCTGCCGGGAACTTTGGGCGAGCGGAAAGATCGAGGAAGGCGGAATCGCCATTTGCGTCTACCAGCGGTTCCGGAAGCAGTGCGCCGCCTGCGAATTCCATCTGTTCGAGAAGTGGATCGATCGTTACGTAGGGAACTGGGCGCACTGCGACGGGGTTGCGTCCTGGCTGATTGCAGCGTCGATCGGGAACGAGCCGGGCCTGATCCCGCTGCTATTCCCGTGGGTTACGTCGAAGAACCGATGGAAACGGCGTGCGGCGGCAGTTTCGTTCCTTCAGGAAGCGAAACAGGGACGGAACACAGAAGCCATTTTGAAAGTCGCGGGTGCCCTTCTGGAAGACCCGGACGACATGGTTCAGAAGGGCGTGGGCTGGGTCCTGAAAGAGGCGTACCCGAAACGCCCCCGCGAGGTGATGGACCTTCTGCGGTTCCGGAAGGAGCGTACGCCGCGACTTGTGTTGCGAATCGCCGCCGAGAAGATGACGTCGGCGCACAAAGCCGAGATCCTCAGCCGAGCTTCGGCGGCACATCGTTGAGTGGGCCGAGCCACTCCAGTTCGCGTTCGATGTCGCGGTGCATCCGGTAGGGCTTCTTGACCGCCGCAAGATCGGCGCCGACCACGTCGATTTTTGAGAGAGCGTACTGCCCCAGACCGACCTGCGAGCAATATTGCAGGTAGGCGGGCCACTTTGCGTCAATGCCCATCGCTTCCAGGCCGATCCGGTCGGCGGCGATGTAATCGGCCGAAGCGATTGCGACGCGCGAAGCCACCGGGGTGCCGGAGGCCGGGCCGTTCCCTTCCATGCCCTCAAAGCCGTCGATGAGGGTGGCTCCCCAGAAGGGCTTCATTTTCTGAGCAGTCAGCATCATGTTGTAGTGGGTCTGGCGGATGCCCCCGTGGTATTTCCTTTTGTCGTTCCACTTCGGCTCGCCAGGAGCGCTGCGGAGCGGTGCTCCCAGGGTCATGTTCTTGATCGAAAGCGTCGCGACGACCGTGTTGTGTGTCTTCAGGATTGCGGCGCACAACACGAAGGCGTCGGGATCGAGCAGACGAGCGGCAAGGCGCACGGGCTGCACGTGGAGGTCCGGACTGAGGAGGGGGATGACCTCGTACTTGCCTTCGCGGTTGAGATCCACCAGCGAGACCTTCTGTGACTTGCGCTCGGTAGCCAGCCGGTTGTAGCCGAAGTTCTCGTAGCCCTCCAAGGTGTCGCCGGCGGAGGACTCCGCGATGACAACCGGCCCTTTGAAGCGGGGCCCGAGATAGTCGAGGATGCCGTGGAGCGTGTCCGCGTGGGTAGCGGCGAGCTGGTTCACGGTGGACACATTGTTCGGCTTGATGACCACGTACTTCTTTTGTTTCAGGACCGGACGAATCTGGTCGTCGATCGCGACGAGCGAGTCGCACACGATCTTTCTCCTCTCCTCGCCCCGAATCACGGAGACCCGGGACCGCCGGTTGAAGGGAACGACCGCTTCGGGAACGTAGCCGCCCTCCGGCGGAGGCGCCTGTTGCGCGCGAAGCGCGGAACCCAGGCCTGAAGCGGCTACGAGATGAAAAAGATTGCGTCGCGTGAGATTCCCCTTCATGAGACGTCCTCCTCGCTTATAATAAAGATGTTAGTAGCTGATTATACCTGATTTTCGAGAAGAACTATGAAGACCAATTCCTCGCGACGCAACTTCCTGGCGGCCGGACTCGGCTTGCCCGTTGCCGGCATCGGCGCCGTCAGTTCGAGCAGCCCGGCGATCAGACCGTCGTCTTCCCTGGCGGCTCCTGGCGGCGAAATCCGCTATCGAACGCTCGGCAAGACCGGCATGAAGGTCAGTTCAGTCGGATTCGGCTGCATGATCACGTCCGACCCGAGCGTGATCGAGAAGGCCGCCGACATCGGCATCAACCTTTTCGACACCGCGCGCGGATACCAGGGAGGCAACAACGAGCGCATGGTGGGCGCGGCGCTCAAGAAACGGCGCAAGGATATCTTCATCTCAACGAAGACGGGAGCTTCGAACAAAGAGGGCGCGCTTGCCCACCTGGAAACGAGCCTTCGTGAACTGGGGACCGACTACGTCGACATCTGGTACCTGCACGGGAGGAGCAGCGCGAGCCAGCTCACCGAGGACCTGATTGCGGCACAGCAGGAAGCTAAGAAAGCGGGGAAGATCCGGTTCGCCGGCGTCAGCATTCACAGTGGGCACGGCGAGGTGATACCGGCAATGATCCGGTCCGGGAAGTTCGACGTGGCGCTGACCACATACAACTTCACGATGGAGAAGAGCTTCGAGGGGCTGATCGATTCCGCGGCGAAAGCGGGGTTGGGTGTCGTCGCGATGAAAGTCATGGCCGGCGGCAACCGCCGGGTGAAGCCGGGCGACAAGATGTACGACACCCTCCAGCGGAACGGCGCGATGGTCGCGATGCTCAAGTGGGTGCTGCGAAACCAGAACGTTAACACCACCATCCCGAGCATGACCGACATGGACCAGCTCGACGACAACCTGCACGCAATGACAGACGCATTCACTGCGTCCGACGAGAAGCTGCTGTCGGCGCGACTCGAGCAGATTCGCCCGTACTACTGCCGGATGTGCGGAGAGTGCGATGGAACGTGCCCGAAGGGTCTGCCGGTGGCTGAGATTCTGCGGTATGTGACGTACGCCGATGGTTACGGCCAGTTCGCACTGGGCCGGGAACACTTCCTATCACTGCCCGAGGAGATGACGCAGGTTCGCTGCAACCTGTGCCCGACATGCTCGGTGGAGTGCAAGTTCGGCGTTAACGTAGTGGGACAGCTCAGCCGGGCACAGGAACTGTTCGTATGAGACGCAGAATCTTTCTTGGGGTCCTCGCCGCCGCTGCGACGCTGGCCGCCCAGAAGCCGGATTGCAGCATCGTTCCCGGCTGGCAGCAAACCGGTCCTGCAAGAATGTATACGGCGGACAACCTCTTCGACTACATGAACGGCAACGCCGAAGGGTACGTCATCTATTCGTTCCTCAAGATGGACGGCGTGACGTGCAAGTCGGGCGAGAACACGTTCGTATTTGACGTCTCCGAGATGGGCAGCCCTGAGCTCGCCTATGGGATCTACACGGCAAACCGTGACATACGGCGACCGGCTGAGAAAATCGGGATGGGCGGGCAGATCCAGCCACGCCGGGCGATTTTTGCGAAGGACAAGTACTTCGTGGAGATCGCCGCAAACCCTGATAAGGATCACACTGCTTCGCTGCACCAGTTCGTCGAGGCGATGGAAAAGCGCATCCAGGGCAGCACGGAACTTCCGGCGGCGCTCGGCTGGTTTCCTGCCGAGAAACTAGTGAAGGACTCGGCCCGGCTGGTTCCACAGAGCGTACTCGGAATGCGGGCGCTGCGGCGCGGCTACGTTGCCGAGTACGAGTTTGGCAAGGCGTTCATCGCGACGGAGTCTTCACCCGACGCGGCAGCGGCATCAATAGACAAAGTGAAGGGCCGGATCGGCGAGGGCGAGCCAGTCGCCATTGCCGATGGCGGCTTTCAGGTGAACAGCCGGTACCTTGGCCGCGTGTGCATCTTCCGCAAGGGCAACTACCTGGCCGGATACGCCAACCTCGCCGAAGGAGTGGACGGCGCGGTGCTGGCGAAGACGCTAGCGGAACGGATCCCGTAGGCGCGGGAACCGGAAAGCGGTATTCCATCAGTCGCCGGTTTTCCGCCGAACGGTCTGGCGGCGGATAGTGCCTAGCAGTTCGCGCATTGTGCGACGCAAAACCGGGTGACGCAGATCGGGCGCCAGTTCCGTCATCGGCTCCAGTACGAAGCGCCGCTCGGCCATGCGCGGGTGCGGTACCGTCAATCCGGTGGTGTCAATCACCGCAGTTCCGAATAACAGAATATCGATGTCGATGGTCCGCGGACCTTTCGGCGCGAGCCGTCTCCGACCCAACTGCTGCTCGACTTTCTGAATTCGCCCGAGAAGTTGCCTCGGGAACACGGTCGTCTCCGCTTCCAACACCATGTTCAGAAACCAGGGTTGGCCGCGGACATCCTGCGGCTCGGTCTCATAGACGGATGACATCCGGGTGATCCGGAAATCGGCGGAAGCGAGGAGGCGGACGGCCTGCTGAAGCATCTCTTCGCGGTTACCAATGTTGGAGCCGAGTGAGAGATAGACCGTTTTCATTTCTCACCACGGAGGCATAAAGACACTGAGAAGGAAGCATTTGTGTCTTTGTGCCTTTGTGGTTCCACTCCTCTTTCAAAACAGCGTATTCTGGGCGCCGCCGCGCATGCGTCGCGGAACGCCGAAGTATTCGAATGCGCGGTCGGTTGCAAGGCGTCCTCGCGGCGTGCGGTCGAGGAAGCCGAGCTGAAGCAGGTAGGGTTCGTACACCTCCTCGATGGTGTCGGGCTCTTCGTCGATCGACGCCGCGATGGTGTTGAGACCTACGGGACCGCCGCCGTACTTTTCGAGAATCGTCAACATGATTTTCTGGTCGATCTCGTCGAGACCGAAACGATCGACCTCGAGTAGATCCAGCGCCGTCACGGCGATCTCGCGCGAGACCCGCCCGTCCGCACGGACCTGCGCGTAGTCGCGAACCCGGCGAAGCAAGCGATTGGCGATGCGCGGGGTGCCCCGGCTCCGGCGCGCGACTTCCTCCGCGCCGGCGTGCTCGATCTCGACCCCCAGCAGGCCCGCCGAACGGAGCACGATCTTCTTGAGCTCTCCTACGTCATAGTGATTCAAGCGCAGGACCAGCCCGAAACGGCCGCGAAGCGGCGCGCTCACGAGACCCTGGCGCGTGGTTGCTCCGATGGCGGTGAAACGCGGGATCGGCAGAGAATGCGTGCGCGCGCCCGGGCCGCTGCCGATCAGGATGTCGACACGGAAGTCTTCGAGGGCAGCATAGAGCATCTCCTCGACATCCGGCATCAGGCGGTGGACTTCATCGATGAAAAAAACCTGGCGCGCCTGAATGTTGCTCAGAATGCCGGTGAGGTCGAGCTTTTTCTGCACGATCGGGCCGGAGGTCTGCTCGAAGCCGACCGCCAGTTCATTGGAAATGATCGTGGCGAGCGTAGTTTTGCCGAGGCCTGGCGGACCATAGAGCAGAACATGATCCATCGCCTCGCCACGCTGCCGGGCAGCCTCGATGGCGATGGCAAGGTTTTCCTTCAGCTTGGTCTGGCCGGTAAAATCGTCCAACCGGCGCGGCCGCAGGGCGGCTTCGAACTGGCGCTCGTCGTCCTGTGCGGCGGGCGAAACGATTCCCTTCTCGCGCATTGTGTATTAGTTTACTTGGTTCGTCCGCCGCGGTCCGCCCGTACGGCTAGCGCACGAGTTCGAGCGCCTTGCGAAAGAGCGGCTCGAATTCGACCGGAACGCCAGCCGCCTTCGCTTTGCGAACGGATGCTTCGGCGGCCGGCCGGGCGCACCCGAGGTTGACGAGCGCCGAAACGACGTCTTGCTCGAGCGCACTGAACGACGACGCCGGGGCAGCCGCCACCGCCGGCACGGGCCCGAGCACGTCGAGCTTGTCGCGGAGTTCGAGGACCATCCGCTCCGCCGTTTTTTTGCCCACTCCGGGGATGCGTACCAGGAACTCAACCTGTCCTTGCCGGATTGCGGCGATAAGGTCGGCGGTGGCCAGCCCAGACAGAACGGTCACCGCCAGTTTCGGTCCTATGCCGCTCACGTCGATCAGCTTCTCAAACAGCAGCTTCTCTTCGCTCGTAAGAAAACCAAAGAGCGACAGCGCATCCTCGCGGACGTGAGTGTGGATGCGGAGCCGCACCTCGGCGCCTTCGGCCGGAAGGGCGGAGTAGGTCGAAATGGGAATGGTGACATCGTAGCCGACACCGCCGGCGTCAACGATCACCTGGTTCGGATGCTTCTCTAAAACGGTGCCGCGCAGATACGCGATCATGACAGGCGTAGATTATTGTACATGGCGAGACGCCGCTTCTTTGTCGAGACAGTACGGAACGGGCAGGCGGAACTGACCGGGGACCACGCGGAGCACCTGCGGCGCGTGCTGCGGGCGGAGCGTGGCCAGCGGTTCGAGATTTCCGACAACGAGCGGGTCTACCTGGCGGAAATCGAAGCGTTCGGTAAAGGACAGGTTCAGTTCCGCGTGTTGGAGGAAGTCGCCGCCGAGACTCCGGCGGCGCGATTCACGCTGCTCGTTTCCCTGATCAAGTTCGACCGCTTCGAGTGGATCGTCGAGAAGGCAACCGAGCTCGGCGCCGAGGTCATCGTTCCAGTGAAGGCGGAGCGAAGCGAGAAGGGACTGGACGTGGCTGCTGCGAAGCGGCTTGACCGCTGGCGCCGGATCGCGCTGGAAAGCAGCCAGCAGTCGCGACGCACAAGAATACCGCAGGTAATGGAGCCGCTGTCGTTCGCGCTGGCACTCAGCGTTAAGAGCGACTACCGATTTCTGCTCGATGAAGACATCGGCGCCGGGGCGATCCTGGAAGCGGCGCCCGCGCAGCGTTCTGCGGCGGACAGGGTTTCCCTGCTCGTGGGACCCGAGGGGGGCTGGACGGAGAGCGAACGAAAGGAAGCGGCTGAGAAACAATGGCGGGCCGTCTCGCTCGGTCCACAGATACTGCGGGCCGAAACGGCCGCCATCGCAGCGCTGGCGGTGCTGGCTGCTGCCTGGTGTACCAGCTCGGCCGCTAAATGAAAAGGGGCTGCTGCGCTTATAATTCTTTGCAGTGGAGATGACCCGCCGCCAAGCACTGAGCCTCGTGTCCGCTGGACTCATACGCGGGGCAACGCCCGCAATCACCCGAGTCGAAGTGTTCCCGGTTGCGTACCCGGTGACCGCCTATTTCAAGTTCTTCCCCAAACCCGAGCGCCCAGCCGTGTTCGTGAAGATCACTCTGGAAGACGGAACCGCCGGGTGGGGGCAGAGCGTTCCGACTCACACGTGGAGCTACGAAACCGTGGAGTCTGTGGTCTCAACCATCGAGAAATACCTTGCGCCGGTCATAATCGGGCGCGACCCGTTCGATCTTGACGGCGCGCACACGGCCATGAACCGGGCGATCGCGCCCTCCTTCTCAACCGGGATGCCGATCGCCAAGGCGGGCATCGACCTTGCGCTGCACGACCTCGCCGGACGTCTGCGGCGGCAGAGCATGCCTGAGCGGTGGGAACGCAAGCCGCTGCCGCGGATCACCCTGAGCTGGACGGTGAATCCGGCGACGATCGACGAAACCGAGAAACTCGTCGAGGAGGGGCGTGCGCGTGGCTACCGGAACTTCAACGTCAAGGTCGCGCCCGACCCGAAGTTCGATCTCGAGATGTGCCGGCGGGTACGGAAGCTCGCGCCGGAGGCATTCCTCTGGGCCGACGCCAACGGGGGTTACGACCTGGCCACCGCGCTCGCGGTCGCTCCGAAACTGGCGGACGCCGGCGTAAACGTGCTGGAGCAACCGCTGCCGGCCAGCCGTCTCACGGGCTATCGCGAAATTAGAAAGCAAGGCGCACTCCCGATCCTGATGGACGAAGGCGTGGTCTCTTCGGCGGAGCTGGTCGAATTCATCCGACTC
>JAEHDI010000245.1 GCA_016880505.1 Bryobacterales bacterium
CGCGGCGTTCGACGACCCCTGTGGTGCGATGAAGAACGCATCGGCGCTGCGTGCGTCGCGGTCCAATTCAGCGAACGCCGCGGCCGGAATCGTGAAGTCCTCGTTGAAGGTCACGAGTGACGGCTCCATCACTTCGGCGCCCGCTCCGAAAGTGTGCTCGCCACTCCGGAGGGCTTTCTGCCAGTTCGCGTATCCGCGCGCGACGTTCTCCTTCTCCTTTTCCACGGTGACCACGTTGAACCTGCACGGTCCTTCCCACACGCCCGAATGGATCATGTTGGTCATGATCGGCTTGATGCGCAGCTTCGCGCCCGGCGAGGCGACCGCCGGGAACGGCGCCGGCGCGCAGGGAGCGCAAGGAGCGGGTTCCTGCGTCCCGGCGAACGCGCGCGCCATCAAGGGGCCGCCGGCCACAGCGGAGAGACTTCCTGTCAGCAACTCACGTCGTTTCATTTCTTATGCCCTCCATCGAACCCCGCATGATACACCCGCCGGCACGCCACGTCCTACGCGCCGTGAGATTCCTCCGCAAGCGAATACGTCACCTGTGACACACCGTGCGATTATGAGGGCTTGCCATCGAAAGGAATCAGCCGCCATGAAGCCTGCCAACGTTCTCATCTTTCTTCTGACTCTGTTGATCCTGCCAATCCAGGCAGCCGATGTTGAGGTTTGGGCCGCCCCAGCCATCTACAAAGTCCGGCCCGATCAGCCTTCTCAACACTCCAACCTGGTTTGGAACGCAGCGACCAAGACGATCGCGCTCGCGGGTGCGAAGAACGAGCACATCCCTTTCCAAGTCGTCGTGTCCACTCCTCCTCCGCCGACCCGCTACCATCAGGCGGCATCCGGTTTTTTTGTCGAGGCCAGCGACCTCGTGTCCTCGAATAGCCGGATTTCGCGCGATCGGATCAGGCTCTACGTGCAGCACGCCGTGCTCTGCTACGGGAAGTCCAGTCCCATCGGAGACACTGGCTTCTGGCCGGACGCGCTTGCTCCTCTGACAGACCCGTTCAGCATGGCCGCCGAGTTTCGCTCCTTCGTGAAAAACCGAGCCATCTGGATCGATGTCGTCACGCCTGCGGACGTCCCCGCCGGCGACTACGCCGGAACCGTACGCGTCACGCAAAACGGCCGGCCGGTCGACGAGTTGAAGCTCAAACTCAAGGTCTTCGACTTTGCGCTCCCGGCCGAAACCCATCTGATCACTCACATGGGTATCTCCGCCCGCCAACTCGCCGTCACTCACAGCGTCCCGCCCGGCTCCCCTGCGGCGAAGGAACTGCTCCGGAAGTATCACGCGTTTCTCTACGAAAACCGCATGGAGCCTTGGTTTAATGAGGGCCTTCAGCCGGAGATCGTCGAGCGCGGCGACGATGTCACCGTGAAGTTCGACGAGCAGTCTTACGACCTCTACATGAATCGGTGGAAGACCCGTCGGGTGATCCTCGAAGCGGTCCCGTCGGAGTTGGCCCGCGGCGGCCGAGAACCCGAATTCTCAGAAGCAGCCGCCCGCCGCGTCAGATCATACCTTCGGCAGACCGCCGACTACTACCGAAAGAACGGTTGGCTCGACCGGCTCGTCTTCAACAGTCCGATCGACGAGCCCAACACCGCCCAGGCTTATGAAGACACCCGCAAGTGGGCGAAGCTCGTCCACGAGGCGGCCTCCGGCGTGCCTTTCCTCGTTACGGAAGCCCCGGTGACGGATGACCCGGCGTGGGGCGTGCTCAACGGCTATGCCAACAATTTCTCGGTGCACGGCAACGAGTTGAACCGCCTGGAAGTGAAGGAAGCCATCCGCCGGGAGCAGGCTCGGGGCGGCGAAATCACCTGGTATATCTCCTGCGATCAGGTCTACCCCCAGCCGAACTACTTCATTGACGCGCCGGCCATGGACCCCGTCATGGTTCCATGGATCACTTCGCGTTACGGAATGAACGGCGTTCTTTACTGGGCGTTCAACTTCTGGTCCCAAACGCCCGACCCGTGGCTCGACCCGGTGACCTACCTCAGCGGGTTCCTGTGCAGTAACGGTGGCGTCCTCAACGGTGAGGGCTCCCTCATCTATCCCGGCAGCCGTGTGCGGCGGTACACCGGACAGAAAAACGTCGACGGTCCTGTCCCTTCTATCCGTTTTGAGTTGCTCCGGGAAGGAATCGAGGACTACGAGTACCTCTGGCTGCTGAAGTCGCTTGGCGACGAAAAGTTCGCCGACGAAATCGTGAAGAGTATGGTCGTCGATGTCAGCGCCTTCTCCCGAAACGTCGAAGAGCTCTTCGCCGTTCGCGAAAGAATGGCGAAACGCATCGAACAGCTTGCCGGGAACAAGCGCTGACTGGGACCTGAAGGAGGCGTCCCAACCATGCAACCAACAAGGCGCGGTTTTCTCGCTGGCGCCGGGCTCCTGACTGCGCACGGCGCTCACAGTGCCGATGCGATTGTAATCGATCCCACGCCGGTTTTCGAAATCTCTCCGCATCTCTACATGCAGTTCATGGAGCCGCTCGGAACCACAGACAGTTCCGTCGAGGCCGCCTGGGATTACGACACCGACGACTGGCGAAAAGACTTCGTCGCCGTAGTTCGGGATCTCAGCCCGGACGTGATCCGTTGGGGCGGGCTGTTCAGCCGCTACTACAAGTGGCGCGAGGGAGCGGGCGAGCCGGACAAGCGGCCATGGATGCGCAACTACGTCTGGGGCGGAAAAGAGACCAACCGCGTCGGCACACTCGAGTTCGTAGGGCTGTGCCGGGCGGTGGGCGCCGAGCCTCTCTACTGCGTGAACTTTCTGGGCGATGGTGACGCCAGATACCAGCGGACGCGCGAGGGTGATCGGTGGGGAGACGCCCGCGAGGCCGCGGATTGGGTGTCTTATTGTAATGACCCGGACAGCCGTGACCGCAAGAGCCACGGTGCATCCGAACCCTTAAACGTCAAGCTCTGGCAGATCGGCAACGAGACGTCCTACGGCCGGAACGGCTTCAGCCGGGACGATGCTATTGTACACACTGCCGAATTCGCCCTCGTCATGAAGCAGCGGGATCCCTCAATCCGGTTGATCGGCTGGGGCGACAGGTCCAGGGTCCGGGAAGAGGGGCTGTGGGCCGGCGAATTGCTGAAGCGAGCCGGAGAGCATCTGGATTACGTCGCCATACATCTCATGGGTCAGTCGCCGCGCCGTCCGGATACGGTTCTTCGCGGTCTCCGGTACCAGCGCGCTCCCGAGCGGGCATGGGAGGAGCTTCTCGAACTTTCTAACAATGTCGAATCGCGAATCGCCGAACTCGAGGAGGTGGTTAAACCGTATGCACCGCGCATCGGGATTGCCGTTACCGAAGGCCATCTTGGCCTCAGCCCCCACAATGCGCATCCGATCCTCGCAGAGTGGCTGTCGGCCGTCTATCACGCCCGATCGATGAACATCTACCAGCGTCATGGCCGGTACGTCCGCATCGCCACCGGCGCTGACTTCGAAGGCGTCCGGTGGACGGTCAATGCTGTCATGCTTCAGGTTCCGCGTGGCATAAGCTACTTGATGCCGGCAGGCTCCGTGATGCGGTTGTTCAAACGTCACAACGGGAAGCATGGAGTTACCGTCACGTCCGCGCCCTCGGACCTGGATATCGCTGCCAGCCTCTCGGAGAAGCGCATCTATCTGCATGTGGCCAACATCGCCCTGTCCCGCCCGGTGACGGCGTCGTTTTCCGTCCAGGGCCGCCAAATCACCGGCGGCCGGGTGTTTGAGATCGCTCCCGACGATCCCCGTCAGGCTGTCAGCCAGGACCAGCCCGACGTCTTCGCTCCGCGCGAAAAACAGATTCCGGCCCAAGCCGCCGCTTGGACGTTCCCAAAGGCCTCCGTCAGCGTGGTCGAACTCGATCTCGGCTGAAGGCGTTCGGCTCAATGCCCGTCCGCCGCTCCCCGGCATTTGTCGTATGCTTCTCATGAGCGTGAGGAATGTCATGAGAACAATACGGACGGTCTGCGCAGTTGTGTTTCTCTTTTGTGTTGGGGCCCGCTCCCAATCAGCGGGAACCCTTCGCGCCGGATTCGCCAAGATGGACGTCACTCCGTCCGAGCCGGTCATGATGGTCGGCTACGACATGCGCGGGGCGCCCTCTGAGGGAGTTCACGGCGACGACAAGCTCTACGTTCGCGCGCTCGTCTTTGACGACGGCCGCTCCAAGGTCATGTTCGTCGAAGGCGACGTCATGATGATCCGCGAGCACGACACCTGGGAAAAAAGAATCTCCGACGCCACCGGGATTCCAACGGAATACATTCTCATCGGTGACGCCCACAACCATGCGGCCCCTTCGCCTTCCCCAGCCGGCGAGACCAACTGGGAACGGCAATTCGGGCAGGCTCTGATGGCAGCCGTCAAGCAGGCGGCGGGAAACCTTGTGCCGGTGAAGATCGCTGCCGGCAACGGCACGTCGCGGGTGGCGATGAACCGGCGGCATCTCCGTCCGGAAGCCTCCGAATCGATCCTCACCTTCGACGAAAACGCCCGTAGCCAGTCTTTCGGGAAATTCAAGGTCGACCAGCCGAAAAAGATCTTCGAACCCGCCGGCGTGATGCGCCTGGGAGCCAATCCATCCGGGCCTATCGACGACGCTGTCCAGTTGGTTCGTATCGATACCGCCGCCGGCAAGCCGCTCGCTGTCATGATTCACTACGCGTGCCACGGCACATCCCTCGGCGGCCGGAACGGCAAGGTATCCGCCGAGTGGATGGGCAGCATGCAAAAGTACGTCGAACAACAGATTCCAGGCGCCGGCTCTTTCTACGTTCAGGGAGCCGCGGGCGACATCAACCCGCGCGTTGTCGGCGGCCTCGACGGCTACGTCGACAACATCGAAACCACGCGCGCACTCGGCCTGGAAATCGGACGCGAAGTCGTACGCGTCTACCGGAAGCTTACGCCGGAACCGTCGGACTCCGCGATCGAGGTCAAGAGCCGGGATATCCGGCTGCCGGTGGCCTATAGGCTGCTTTTCGAGGACTTCAACGAGACCACCGTGCATGTGCCGACAACGGCCGTCCGCATCGGCGATTTGATGTGGGTCACGTTCCCCGGTGAGTTGTTCCACGCCATAGGCAGGCGGGTGAAAGCGGCTTGCCCCGCCGCGCACGGGCACCTGATGGGTTACACCAACGGGTACGTGGGCTATCTGCCCGAGCAGAAAGCATTCGCCGAAGGCGGGTATGAACCGGCGGTGTCGCACTTTGACCCCACCGCCGAGCATGTCTACCTCAAGGAGGTGGCGGAATTGCTCGCGCAGTTCCGCTAAAGCACGGGCTCCGCCTGGCAGTCGAATCGCTCAGCCAGGCGCTGGATCGGCGGTAACCGCCTCGCCCCGGTTTGCCACGGCTACTCCGAACCGCATATGATCTGTGTCGGTATCGAAAGGAGTACGGCTGTGCGTAGCCATACCACACGGAGGAAGTTCATCGGGA
>JAEHDI010000246.1 GCA_016880505.1 Bryobacterales bacterium
AGGAGGCCGACTCGCGCACCGGCTGCCGCGAAACCGATGGCCAGCCGCTTGCCGATCCCGCGGCCCGCGCCGGAGATCAGTACTGTTTTTCCGTTCACCGACATCCCGAGTCCCCTCTTCCCAACCCACAAGGGTAGTACAAGGCGGGCCGGGTGACGAAAACACGGAATCGTTTGCGGGACGCCAGGAGTTACGACGCACACTCCTCTCCCTTGCACTTGTACAGCAAGGCGTCCGCTCTGGCGAAGAGCTCCTCGGCGACCTCGCCCGGAGCGTATTCCGCCGCGCCGGCCGAGACCCCCACATCAATCACCAGCTCGCGGCCCGCGCATTTGACCGTATACCGTCCGCCGAGACGATCGGCGATCTGGCGCGTCCGCACCCTCGCGTCGCCGCTCTCGCTGGAGAGGACCGCCAGAAACTCGTCGCCGCCCCAACGGCAAACCAGGTCTTCCAATCGGAACTGCTCCAAAAGGCGGCGTGCGAACACGCGCAGCAACTGGTCGCCGGCGCCATGCCCGTATCGGTCGTTCACCCCCTTGAATCTGTCGAGATCGAAAAGCATGATCGAGAAGCGCCGCCCCGACTGGGCCATCTCGCCGATAATCCGCTCCGCCTCCCTGCGGTTGGCGAGACCAGTGAGCGGATCCGTGGAAGCGAGTGCCTCCGCCGCTTCGAGCCTCCGCTGGAACATTTGCAGTTCCGCCCGCAACTGCCGCACCGTGGCCTGGCTCTCGGACCACATCACGTCAACCATCGCCCACAGATGCGACAGACCGCCCGGAACAGAAGTGGGTTCGGCAGCCGGCGCCGCTTCGCCGGCCGCCGCCAGATCCGCGAAGATCCGCCGGAGTTCCTCCTGCTGTTGCCCGTAGAACGCGTCTACCTTCCGGCTGTACTCAAGAAACGCCCGCTCGAAGGCATTCCGCGACTCCCCGGATGACGCCGCTTCGCCGTCGCCGACTTCACATCCTTGAATGGATTCGATCTGGCGAGCGTACGTGCTGACCAGCTCGCGCCCGGCGTCCGAAGCACGACGGGCGATCTCATCCAATGCCGAAACGTAGCGTCTCAGCGACTCGTGGAAGAGCCTCTCCTGCTGATTCGGATCGTTCGACGGATCGTTGCCGGAGGGCATGTGGGTCGACACCTGTCTCCGGAGGATGATCGGCGGATTGACCGACGAACCGAATCGGGCGAAAACCTTAGATGGTCGGGGCGATCAGGCGCGCCAGCGAATGCCCGCGCCCAGCACCTTCTGCGCATAGTTCACACTTCGCTCGAGGTCCACCCGCTGTTGTTCTCGAAGCGCGGCCCGGAACTCGGGCGGTGGATTGCCGCTGTCGGCGATGATCATCGTGCCCATGAACGGGTGTCCATTCTTCGCCAGCGCTACAAAGCGCGCGAATTCGGCGGCCCTCGCCTTGGGGTAGGCTTTCCAGAAAACCGGCTCAAGGTACGGAAGGATGCGTGGCGGTCGGCCGGTGATTATCTCGAACTGCATCGCGACCTTCGGGCAAAGCTCGCGGAAGCGGGCGACGAATGCGCGGAAGTCGAGCGAGCCGTCGCCGAGCGCCACCCACTGCGCGGCGGCGCCGCGCGGGTGCTCATAGACGACTGCGTCGCGGATATGCGTCGTAAGCACGTAGGGGGCAAGTACCTCCAGCGTAACCATCGGATCTTCCACCGCCCATATCGGATTTCCCGTATCGAGGCATGCGCCGACATATTCCGGCCCCGCCTCTTCGATCAGCATCTTCAGTTCCCAGGCCTGCAAGTCGCCACTGTGGTTTTCGAGGGCGATCTTCACGCCGAGGTCGAGAGCCTGCTGGCGTACCGCGCGCAACACTTTCACCGTGGACTCGATGTGCCCCTCGATCGGGATGGAGCCCAGACGGTCGGCGCCGCTGCCGAGATAGCAGCGCATGACATGACCGCCGGCGGCGCGGGTCACGCGCAACCCCTGAAGCGTGTACTCGGCCGGGTCGCCGTTCTTCGCGCTCCAACTGGCGGAGGTCGGACAGATGCACCCGGTGCCGCCCTCGACGGCGATGCCGAGCCGTTCGGCGTGGCTCTTGACCCTGGCGAGATGGGCGGGGTCGAGGCTCTCGTAGTTGCCGACGCTCGAAATCTGGATCGTGTCGAGCTTGAGCTTCGCGGCATAGTCCAGCAACTCGACGGCTTTCCATCCGAAGGAGCGCAAGGAATACGTGTCGTAGCCAAGAGGGATTCCCGCCGCCGGCGCGGGCGCCTCCGACTTCCCGGCCGCGGCGCTCGCCGGGATCGCTGAGAGCGTCTGTAGAAAGGTTCTTCGCTGCATGGTTGGTTCCCCCTGTCCGGTTCGCGACTATTCGTTTTTCGGCCGTCCCTCCGACGCGCTGGCGGCCGCCTCCGGACATCGCGCAGAATCATACAATACAGCATGTCTTCCGCCGAATCCTTCCTTAGCGAGCGGATCGGGCGGTCCGGCCCGGTCACGTTTCATGAGTTCATGGAAGCCGCGCTCTATCATCCGGAGTTCGGCTACTACCGGCGCGCGAGGGATCCGTTCGGACGGGAAGGCGACTTCTACACAGCCGAACAGCTCCAGCCGGTTTTCGGAATTCTGATTGCCGCCCGCATACGGTATCTGTTCGAGGAGATGGGCAGACCGCCGGACTTCCGCGTCGTCGAGCTCGGCGCGGGACGCGGGGAGATGGCCAAGGCGCTCTCGTCATTCCACTATGTTTCGGTGGAGATCGACGACCCGATGCCAGAGCGGTTTACCGGAGTCGTCTTCTCGAACGAGTTCTTCGATGCTCTGCCTGTTCACGTCGCCGTCCACCGCGGAACGAGCTGGAACGAGATGAGAATCTCCCGGCGGGACCAGTGTTTCGCTTGGGAGGAGTGTGGCGAGGCGCCGGAAGAGGTTCGCCGGTATCTCGACCGCTACGCCGGTTCGCCGGAGGAAGGGAATCTGTGCGAGGCCAACCTCGATGCGCTGCGGTGGCTGGAGGAGATCGCCGCCCGCCTCGAGCGTGGATATGTCTTCACGATCGACTACGGATACACCGCGCGGGAGCTGATCCGGTTTCCGCAAGGAACGCTGATGAGCTATCACCGTCACACCGCCGCCGAGAACGTGCTCTCAGGCGCCGGCGAGCGGGACATCACTGCGCACGTCAACTTCACCTCCCTTCGGGACCATGGCGAGCGAAGTGGCCTCGAGACAATACGCTTCGAATCGCTTGCCCGCACGCTTCTAGATGCCGGTGAGGCCGATCAGTTCGCGGCGGCGCTGTCGAGCGGCGAGGAAGCGGAGCGGATGCGCCGGACGCTGCAACTGAAGACGCTCCTTTACGGAATGGGAGAAACGTTCCGGACGCTGCTTCAGAAGAAGGCCGCAAAATAAAAACGGCCCCGGAAACCCGGGGCCGATTCACTGAACTTTTGCCGCAGCCCCTTGTCGGGGCGCCGCTGAGCTACTTCTTTTTCTTCGGAGCAGCCTTCTTCTTCGCGGGCTTTGCAGCTTTCTTCGTTGCGTTCTTCATCGATTGATTCTCCCAAACATCTAAAGTTGCGCGATCTCCTAAAAGACCGCAGCGTGATTCATATATAAAGTGGATTGAGAAGAAAGTCAAGAAAAAAATGCACGCTGACTCATGAAAGGTGATTCGTCATGATCGGAGGCTTTGACGGAAAAAACGTTCCACAGCAAAATTGTTTTAATAGAAACATGGTGTGTCCGCGGATTTTCGGCTTCCGGCGTTCACTGTCGCCGGCGATCGTCGCGGTCATCGTCGCCGCGCTGGTATTGCTCACCGCGTGCGCTCGCAAGAGGCCGGCGCGTCCTCCGATCGCTCCCGTGCCCGGTGCGCTTGAGTTTGGCGTCGCGAGTTGGTACGGCCATCCGTACCACGGACGTCGCGCGGCCAACGGCGAAGTCTACGACATGGAGAAACTGACCGCCGCGCACCGCACGCTTCCGTTTGACTGCTGGGTGGAAGTGCTCAATCTGAGGAACAACAAGTCGGTCCAGGTGCGGATCACGGATCGAGGACCGTTCGTCGACGGCCGGATCATCGATCTCTCCCGCGCCGCGGCGCGGCAGATCGAGATGATCGGTCCAGGTAGCGCTGAAGTACGGTTGCAGGTGATTGCGCCTCCGCAGGCGCCGGTGGCCGAGAACGTCTTTGCGGTGCAGGTCGGCGCGTTTCAGGATCGCGGCAACGCCGAGCGGCTGGCCGGAGAAATGAAGCTGCGCTTCGGAGAGAGCCGGCTGGTGCAGCGCGACGGCTCGCCGCGGTTGTGGCGGGTGCTAGTAGGCCGGGAGCCGAACCTGGAAGGCGCGAACGTTCTTGCGGAGCGGATCCGCGCCGAACTGGGCGAGGCATTTGTCGTGCGCTTGGACTCCCCGGCCGGTGATCGCCTATAATCGGAAACAAGAATGTTCGCTGTCCGTGCGGACTCCCCGCCCGTCCTCGTGGGCCAGTCCTTCCGGATCCGCCAGGTCCTTCAACTCATCCAGAAACTCGGACGCTCCAGGTCCCCCGTGCTCGTGCTGGGAGAAACCGGCACAGGCAAGGAAGTCGTAGCCCGTGCGATCCACCACGTTGTTCCAACAGGCCCGTTTGTTCCGATCGACTGTTCGGCGCTCGTCGGTCCATTGATGGAGAGCGAGCTGTTCGGTCACACAAAGGGCGCTTTCACCGGCGCCGCCACCGCGAAAATCGGACTCGTTGAATCCGCCAACGGCGGCACCGCGTTCTTCGACGAGATCGGCGAACTGCCGCTCGATCTCCAGGCGAAGCTGTTGCGTCTGCTGCAAGAGAAAGAGTTTCGTCCGGTCGGATCGGTGGAGCGGCGCAAAGCGGACTTCCGGGTGATTGCCGCCACCAACCGCGATCTCGTCCAGGAAGTGGAGCGCGGCCGGTTCCGGCGTGACCTCTACTACCGTCTCAACGTGATCACGCTCCGGGTGCCTCCACTCCGCGAACGGAAGGAGGACATCCCGGCTCTGGTGGGCTACTTCCTTCGACTCCATGGCGGCAACTGTTCGGTGTCCCGCGAATGCCTCGATGCGATGATCGCGTACGACTGGCCCGGCAACGTGCGGGAATTGGAGAATTGTGTTCAGCGGATGTCCGCCGTCAACTCCGGCCCGCTGCTGCACACCGCCGATCTTCCGACGGCCCTGCATACCTACATGGAGGCGCGAAGAGCCGGGAGCCTGGCGATGACCGCTGTTGCCGTTGCCGACGTATCCGTGGCGCCCGCTCCGCCGGTTCTCTCGCTCAGCGAAGTGGAGAAGCGCACGATTCGCGAGGCTCTGGATTACACGAAAGGTGATAGAGTAATGGCGGCGCACCTGCTGGGCATCGGCAGGACCACGCTGTATCGCAAGATCAAGGAATACCGGCTTACCGATTGAGAATTGCTTTAGACGCCACCTACAGCGTCGGAGATCACCTGTCCGGCGTGGGAGTATACAGCCGCGAGATGCTGCTCGGGCTCGCGCAGGCCCATCCGGAGAGCCGCTTCCTGTTCTGTTTTCGCCCGCACCGCTTTCTGCGCGGCCTTCGACTCCCCGTGCCCCGCAACGCATCCCGCCGGATTCTGATCGGGGAACGCCCGCCCCGGCTGACGGATCTCTTTCACGGCCTGAACCAGCGGCTCCCGCACGAACGCCACCGCCGTGCCGTCTCTACGTTTCATGATCTGTTTGTCCTGACCGGGGAGTACTCGACGGCCGAGTTCCGGCGGCACTTTGCCGCGCAGGCGCGTGATGCTGCAGAACGGTCAGACCTCATCATCACCGTCTCGGCGTTTACAGCAGGCCAGGTGGAGCAGTTGCTCGGTGTCGCGAGGGAGCGCATTCGCGTGATCCCGCACGGCGTCCGGCTTCCAGCCGGCGATCGAGTGGCTCGGGAGAAGATCATCCTTCACGTCGGCGCGATCCAGAAGCGAAAGAACATCACGCGCCTCGTGGAGGCTTTCGAAAACACTGGACCGGATTGGCGGCTGGTGCTGGCCGGGTCGGCGGGCTACGGCGCCGAAGACGTCCTCAGCCGCATTGCCGAGAGCCGCCGCCGTACGGATATTGAGGTTCTCGGATACCTTCCCGGCGCCGGGCTTGCGGATTTGTACCGCCGAACCTCGGTGTTCGCCTTCCCGTCTCTCGACGAGGGGTTCGGGATGCCGGTGCTCGAGGCGATGGCGTCGGGAGTGCCGGTGCTGACGTCCAACCGGTCGGCGCTGCCGGAAGTTGCGGGCGATGCAGCGCTGCTGGTGGATCCCCTCGACAGCGAGGCGATCGGGAACGCGCTTCGGCGACTCACGGAAGATGATCAATTGCGCCGCGAGCTAATCGAGCGCGGACTGCGCCGCGCCGCTGGTTTCACCTGGGAAGAATCGGTGCGGAAGACTTGGGCGGTGTACGAAGAACTGCTGCGCTGAGCGCTAGTGTGCGTCTTCGTCGACGGAAATCTTGAGGGCGCGAAGGAACTTCTGATCCTGCAAGGTCCACTTGACCTTGCCCTTGGCTTCGAATTCGCCCGCCGGCGCCTCGAAAGTCTCATCGATGGTCGCCGATTCTCCTTCGGCGGTGTCTTCTTTCTTGTTGAACCCGATGGTCGCTTCCAGGACCAGGAAGACCTCGTAGCCCGCACGCTTAATCTCGCCAATGGCGGCTGCGATCCGATCGGATTCGGAAAGCGACTCGTTAATCGCGTTCCCGAGTTCTTGCATTAAGCGCTTTAGTCGCTCTTCCAAGACTGCCCTCCGACCTCCTCCAGAATACCACTCTTCTTCCTTCTATCGTCCAAACCGGCACAGTCCTGGAGATCGTGGATGACGTCACGGAAAGAGTGCGTCTGCTCCCTTTGCTACCATGAGAGGGAAAAAACCATGGCAAATATCGGTCGCGAGTTCATGCGCCACGTCCTGCCCAAGATCCTCAAGCCGATGCGCGCCTTATGGAACGAGATGATCGGCTTTGTCTTCCTGGCGCTGGCGGCGATTCCGATCCCGCGCACCTTCCGCATGTGGCAGGAGTATGACGAGGCAGGCGAGGGCCTGTTCAAGATCGTCCTCTCGG
>JAEHDI010000247.1 GCA_016880505.1 Bryobacterales bacterium
AGCGGAATGCCGAGCTTCTTATGGATATCGAGCAAGCCGTCGTTGGCGACACGCTGATGCTCCAGCCCGTTGGCCTGAAGCTCGAGATAATAATGGTCCTTCCCGAAAATTTCGCGGTACTCGCCGGCAGCCTTGGTGGCGCCTTCCACATCCCGTTGTCCGATGAGATAGGCGACTTCGCCGCTCAGGCAGCCCGACAGAGCAATCAGGCCCTCATGATGCTGCTGCAGCAATTCCTTGTCCATCCGAGGCTTGTAATAGAATCCTTCAAGATATGCTTTACTGACCAGCTTGATCAGGTTTTGATAGCCCGTCACGTTTGTCGCGAGCAGGATGAGATGATAGTAGTCGTTATGCGCGAGGGCGCTGTCTTTGGTGAAGCGGCTGCCGGGGGCCATGTAGGCCTCGCAGCCGATGATCGGTTTGACCCCGGCGTCTTTGGCTTTCCGGTAAAACTCCACCGCGCCGAACATGTTGCCGTGATCGGTCATGGCAACGGCCGGCTGGCCGAACGATTTGATCTGCTTCACCAACGGATCAATCTGATTGGCGCCGTCGAGCAGGCTGTACTGCGTGTGAAGATGCAGATGAACGAATTGAGAAGGCAATGTGGAAATCCTCGACTGCAAAATTGTAGTTGGCCCTCTCCGCGATGTCAATGAGGCGAATGGGCCGGTTGAACTTCAAGAGGGCATCTGTTATTCTGCGCGCGGTTTTCTTGCCTGAGTTATCCACAAGAGGGACCTAGTGGCTGGCATCAAGCGCGCACTCGTGAGCGTATCCGACAAAACCGGCGTCGTCGAAATGGCGAAAGGGTTGGCGGCTCTGGGGGCTGAAATCCTGTCGACCGGTGGTACGGCCAAGGCGTTGCGGGATGCCGGCGTGGTCGTGACCGATGTGGCGGCCTATACCGGTTCGCCGGAGATTCTCGACGGCCGGGTCAAGACGCTCCATCCTAAAATCCACGGCGGTCTGCTCGGCCGCCGTGCGGTGCCTGCGCATGTTTCCCAGATGCAGCAGCACGGCATCGGTCCCATCGATGTCGTGGTCGTCAATCTCTATCCCTTTGAAGCCACAATCGCCAAGCCTGATTGTCCATTTGAAGAAGCCATCGAGAACATTGATATCGGCGGGCCGTCCATGCTGCGGTCTGCCGCGAAAAATCATGAGGATGTCACGGTCGTCGTGGATCCGGCCGACTACGGGCGCGTGCTGGAGGCGTTGAAGACCGGTATGGTCGAACCGGCGCTCCGCCGCGAGCTGGCCATGAAAGTCTTCCAGCATACGGCCCGGTACGACAGCCTGATTGCCGGTTATCTGGAGAAACAGGTGCAGGGGAGCGAAGGGAAGTTTCCTGCCGTCCTGTCCTTGCAGTTCGAACGGGTGGAGACGCTCCGGTATGGGGAAAATCCGCATCAGCAGGGCGCGTTTTATCGTGAGCTGAGTGCCAAAGAACCGTCGGTCTCCCGGGCCAAAACGTTGCATGGGAAGGCGATGTCGTACAACAACTTCCTGGATGCCAATTCGGCGCTCGAGCTGGCCAAAGAGTACGATGAGACCGCCGTGGTCATCATCAAACATAACAATCCCTGCGGCGTCGCGCTCGGCTCGACGCCGGTCGAGGCTTATGTGAAGGCGCGGGAAACCGATCCAGTATCGGCTTTCGGCGGCGTGATCGCGTTCAATAAGCCGGTGGATCTGGCCGCCGCGAAGGAAATCACGTCCACGTTTGTGGAAGTGGTCATTGCGCCTGGTTATGCCGAAGATGCGCTGGCCGAGCTGAGGCGGAAAAAGGACCTTCGCCTGTTGGATATCGGGCCGCTCAGTAAAGTGAAACCCGAAGGGATTGATCTCAAGAAGCTCGTCGGCGGATTGATCGTGCAGGACCGTGACTTGGGCGCGCTGGGCGATCTGAAGGCATTGCAAGTCCCAACGCAACGCAAACCGACCGCCGAGGAATATGCAACGTGCGCCTTTGCGTGGAAAGTCTGCAAGCATGTGAAGTCGAACGCGATCGTCTATGCCAGGCCCGGACAGACGGTCGGAAT
>JAEHDI010000248.1 GCA_016880505.1 Bryobacterales bacterium
AGGGAGCGGAGTAAGTGGAGTAAGTGAGCGTTGTGCCGTTTGCGTTCAGGCGTATGAAGAAGGAGGGGGCGGCCTGACGGGTTATCGCGCCGGCGGTGAGAGGGAAATCGGAAGAAGCGGTGGCGCCGGAGACGTACACGGAGCCATAGGAGTCCGAGGCAATCAGAGAGGGGACGTCGGAACCGGAGCCGCCGACGAGCGTGGAAAACAGGAGGGCTCCGTTGGAGGCGAACTTAGCCACGAAGACGTCCCCGCCGGCAGCGACGTATGTAGGGCCGTACGGGAATTGGGTCCCCGTAACCACCGTGGGAGTGAGGGGGCCGGCATTCCTGGACTGCACGACGCCGGCGGTGACAGGGAAGTCGGCGGAGTAGGTGTAGCCGGTAACGTAGACATTGCCCTGCGCATCGGTGGTGATGGCGGTGGCGCCATCCTGGCTGCTGCCTCCCAGGTAAGTGGCATAAAGGACATTGCCGGAAGGGTCCTGCTTGATCAAGTAAGCGTGCTGGCAGTAGACGGGGATGGGTCCCTGAAAGGGCGAGGGGTTCTCCGTGGCGCAGACCGTGGAGACGGCGGTCTTCTGAAACGCGGTTGCGGTGGTCTGGATGAGGTTCGCCTGGCCGGTTCGCCAGACGTTGCCGGCGCTGTCGATGGCAGTGGCGCCGCCGCCGGCAGCCGCGAACAATGGGGCGACGAGGAACAGCGCGGCAAAAACGGGGATAAAACTCATGCAAGTATGAGGCTAGCGTAATGCGTCAGAGATATTGTGACTTATGTCTCGCGGGACGGACGATCGGCCTTTGTCGTCTGCCGCCCTCGCAGGCCACAGAAAACGATGGCCTGCGCCACAAAACAACCTGGCAGATAAGTTTCATTTCTTGCGACGCATTGCTCTAGCGGTGTTCCACTTTCACCTGCAACTCCCCGATGGAGCCGGCAGGCTGAACGCAAAACAGGCTCCCCAGCCGGTTGGAGATTCCAGCCACATCTCGCCGCCATGGTCAATTACGACCTGGCGTGCGTGGGCAAGTCCCAAGCCCCAGCCATTCGGTTTGCGGGCGGTGACGAACGGTTCGAACAGGCGGTCGCGAATCTCCGGCGCAATTCCAGGTCCGGTGTCGAGAACCCTGATAACCACCGAACTCTCCACAACCATCGCGGAGATATGGATCGATCCGCCCGTTGGCATGGCCTCAAGGGCGTTCGCCAACAGATTGGCTAGAACGGAGCCGATTCGACGGCTGTCCAGGGTGACGGCCAGATC
Source organism: Bryobacterales bacterium (assembly GCA_016880505.1). GTDB lineage: Bacteria > Acidobacteriota > Terriglobia > Bryobacterales > Bryobacteraceae > JAEHDI01. Next base: position 1,265 of record JAEHDI010000248.1, read on the forward strand.
CGCGGGAACATCCTGTACCACTACTACCGACTGCGCTTCGGCCACAGCCGCGATACTGTCTACGGCGTGGGCAACCAGGTTGCGAAGATTAGACGGATGACGTCCACTCTCCCTCCTCCGGCATAGATCGACATAATCCTGGAGCAGTTCCTGGATACGAACCGAGGCGCTGTACATGGTGCGAGTGAGGCGCCGGACCTGCTGCTCGGGGAGTTGCGAGCCACTCAGCATCTCTGCCCCGTTGTGAATTGCGGCGAGCGGGTTGCGGAGGTCGTGGACAAATGACATGGCGAGAGTCCCCAGGGCAGCCACGTTTCGCAGGTCCACGCCCGCGTGAGTAGGTATCGGTTTGGTTTTCATGTCAACTGCAAACATGCTCATCAAACACAACTCCTCGTTTGGTGGGTCGTCTTGGGCCCACCGGCTTTCGCCGGGTCAGTTCCTGACCCACGTCAGCAGTGTCGCCTGTTTTGAGGTGTACTTCAATAGCAATCGAGTGACATGAGAAACAAACGTTTGTGACACCGGAAATGCTTTTACACCAGAAGATTATACGGAACTATGACCGACCCGGCGCTGTGCTATACTCCCTTGGTAGACGGGGGGAATCCTCAGTTTACTGGGCGCAGCTAGGTGTACGGATCCTCCTGCCAGGGATGTGCCGGATGGTCCCCTCAACGCTTCTGGGTGCAGTAGTTCGATTCGGCGTTTTCGAATTCGATCTCAAATCGGGGGAACTCCTTAAGCAGGGGCGACGGGTGCGTCTTTCGGGCCAACCGGCAGAGATACTCGCTCTTCTGCTGCGGCGTCCCGGGGAACTGGTCACCCGTGAAGAGCTCCAGCAGGCGCTCTGGCCCGCCGATACGCACGTCAATTTCGAGCAGAGCCTCAATGCAGCCGTGAAACGGCTACGTCACGCGTTGGGTGACTCGCCGGAAAAAGCCCTCTTCATCGAAACCATGGCGCGCCGCGGTTACCGCTTCATTGCTCCCGCCAGCGCTCCAGGCCAGTCAGCTCTTCCATCGACACAGCCGGTCCACGCAGTCAATTCCATTGCGGTGTTGCCCTTCGAGAACGCGACGGCCGATCCGGATGCCGACTATCTCGTCGACGGCCTCGCTGAGGCCATCATCAACGCGCTTTCGCGACTGCCTGCTCTTCGGGTGCTGGCCCGGAGCACGGTCTTCCGCTACCGGGGCAAGCCGGTGGATTGCCGGGCGATCGGGCGGAAGCTGAGCGTAAGCGCTGTTCTTTCCGGTAGAGTCTCCCAGCGCGGCGATGAACTGATGATCGGAACCGAACTGGTGGAAGTCCAGAGTGGATGCCTGATCTGGGGTGAGCAGTTCAGTCGCAAGCTTTCAGACGTTCTCCTGATCGAGGCGGAACTCTCGGCCAAAATCTCCGAGAAGCTCCGTTCCGAATTGGCCGGCAAAGCGAACGCCTTCGGCACCGCGCGGCAGCACACGCAGAACACGGAAGCGTACCAGGATTACCTAAAGGGCAGGTATCACTGGAACAGGATGTCGGCCGAAGGGTTACAGAAGAGCATCGATTACTTCGAGCACGCTCTACGGAAGGATCCAGGTTTTGCGTTGGCTCACGCCGGACTTGCGGATTCCTATTGCCTCCTGGGCTTCTTCGACCTGTTGCCGCCCGCCGAAGCGATGCCGAAGGCCAAAGAGTCCGCCATGAGGGCCCTCGAGATCGACGGCGATCTCGCCGAAGCGCACGCCTCCCTCGCCAACGTCCTGAAAGTGTATGACCGCGACTGGCTCGCCGCGGAACGGCGGTACCAGCAGGCGCTGCAGTTGAATCCGAACTACGTTCACGCCTATCGCGGTTATGCGGCACTACTCGCGGCGACCGGCCGCTTCTCGGAGTCCATTCCCCAGATCCGGCACGCGAACGAACTGGACCCGCTGTCTATCGTGGTCAGCATGGAGATGGCCTGGAACTTCTTCATCGCCCGAGACTACGACCATGCCATCGAACAAGCGTTGCGCGTCACTCACTTCGAGCAGGAGTTTCCATCCGCGCAATTCATCCTGGGGCTCGCCTGCGAGCAGAAGGGAAGATTCGAGGAGGCGCGAGCCGCGCTCGAACGGACTTTCGCGGGCTCCCACGGCCATGCGTCCGCACCGGCCAGCCTCGGGCACCTCTTCGGTGTCACCGGCCAGACGGAGGAAGCGCTCCGCATGCTCGATCAATTGAACGGCCTTGCCTCGCGTGGATATGTGGCCCCGTTCTGGCATTCGATTCTCTACGCCGGTCTCGGCGACGCGGACGCCGCAATCGGCCATCTGGAGCGAAGCTACGCCCAGAGCGATGTGTGGCTGGTGTGGCTCAACACGGATCCCCGGTTGGACAGCCTGCGGGCCGACGCGCGATTTCAGCGACTCCTTCGGCGCGTGGGCTTCGGCGCCCAGGCCGCAGGGGCCTGAGGCCGTCTCCTCCGTGCTGCCGGGGCAGACGAAATGCAAAGCACGCTCCCCGGGGGGACGACTCCGCCCATATCTCGCCACCGTGATCGATCACGGCCTGCCGTGAAAAAGCAAGGCCCAGGCCGATGCCACTCGCCTTGCCCGCGGTTGCGAACGGTTCGAAGAGCCGGCCCCGAATTTCGGGCGGGACCCCCGGCCCGGTATCGCGAACCCGGATCCATACCGAACGGCGGTCGGAGACCGCCGAAATGTGGATGGTTCCCCCGTTGGGCATGACCTCCAACGCATTCACAAGCAAATTCACCAGGACACGCTGCATGCGATGCCGATCCAGAGCGATGACCAGGCCTTCGGGTACGACCTGCAGGATCTGTACCAATTGCAGTTCAGCACTGACCGTGATCTTGTCCACAGCGCTCGTGACCAACTCACGAACATCGGAAGGTTCCACTTTCTTCTCCGCACCTCTGCTCCGGCCTAAGAACTCCTCCAGCAGTTCGCGCATGCGAACTGAGGCGCAAAACATATTGCGGGCGATGCGGTGGATTTGCGGTTGGGAAAGGTTCGAGCGGACGAGCATCTCCGCACTGCCGTGGATTGTGGCCAATGGATTGCGCAGATCGTGGACGATTGACACAACACTGGATAACGAACCTGTTTGTTCAAAGGCGGTGGTCACCATATTCATTTTGTCCCTTCATTTTTGGCAAACTCCGCTGAAGCGGCCGGCCGGATATTCTGGTTCACGCGGAAGAAATTCTTCGCATCGTACTTCGCCTTGATTCGGGCCAGTCTTTCGTAACTTTCGCGGTAGGTCGCACGAATGCGATCTTCGCCTTCGCCCTCCATCATGAAGTTCACGTACGCGCCGCCGGCCCCGTATGGATGCAGCGCTTCCCAATAGCGTTTGGCCCAAGCGGTAATGCGATCCTTGTTGGCCGGATCCGGGTCCACGCCGACGATTACTTCGCTCCAGACGGCATCGCGAAAGCTCCACGGTGTGTCGCCGTTTCCCGCCTTGTGCGCGGCCCCGTTGATGGGGTACAGATGCATCGTGGAGTGCAGCGTGGGCAACTCCGAGCCATGCTTGATGTGCAGAGCGATCGCTTCGTCGCCCAGCTCTTTCACAAAGTCCGATTTCCAGTACCACTGCAAGCCGGGCGTGTAAAGGCCGTCGAACATACTTTGCAGCATCGGGAAAGGCATGGGAGCAAAGAATTCGAAGGCCGGCCGCCGGAAGCTCCGCAGCGGGCCCAGAATCTCATTTGCCTGCTCGAGTGGTCCGTTGTAGCACCAGACGAGGCCGCACATCTTCTTGAAGTGCAACTCTTCCGGGAACGGCGGCCCGGGCGGCACCGTGAGAAATGCAAAGAAGCCGTTGATCTCTTCCGGAGCTTGCGCAATGAACTCGCGATACCACTTCATGATATCGACGGCCTGATCCAAACCCCATAACATCGGCCCCGCACACACTGTATGCACCGGATGCGCCTGGAAGAGAAACGACGTAACCACGCCGAAGTTTCCTCCACCTCCCCGCAGGGCCCAGAACAGGTCGCTGTTCTCGTCGGCGCTGGCCACGACAAAGCTTCCATCGGCCAGGACGACGTCGGCCGCCAGCAGATTATCGATGGTCAAGCCGTACTGTCGCGTCAGGTGTCCCATGCCGCCGCCGAGTGTCAAGCCTCCGACGCCGGTCGTCGAGATGATTCCAGACGGGACGGCGAGCCCAAAGGCATGCGTTGCGTGATCAACATCGGCCCAGGTGCAACCGCCGCCGACACGCACAGTCCTTGCCGCTGGATCGACATGAACGTACTTAATCAGGGAGAGATCGATGACCAGGCCATCGTCACAGACTCCCAAGCCTCCGGCGTTATGGCCCCCGCCCCGAATCGAAACCCGCAGATCCTGTTGCCGGCCGAAATGAACGGCGGCAATCACGTCGGCCACGTCAGCGCACCTGGCGATCAAACGCGGTTTGCGGCTAATCATGGCGTTATAGACCTTGCGCGCCTCCTCGTAGCGCGTGTCGGTGGGCTCGATCAGCTCACCCCGGAGCTGACCTTTGAATTGAGTGACGGCTTCCTGTTGCATGGCTTCCTCCATGACCGGGAAACACCCGGTTCAATATCTACTTTGGCAGGGGAGGCGTTCGGAAACCGTTCTAAAGGACGCGGGATCAGCGTTCCGCGGTGTTGTGGCGGCCGCTTTTGAGGTTGGGCAGCTCACGCGGGGTGGTAGGATACGTCGAGTCGAGGTGAATTGTGCAACCTGTGAAGGATCTCCACGTTCTGCTGGCAACAATGAAGCCAACACTCGAGGACGGAGAGTTTGTTTTCGTGTCTCGTCCGGCGGAACAGCAACTTGGACCGCAGCCCGAAGGCGTTATCGGCTCATTTCGCGAGAAAGAAGGGCTCACATTGATTGTGCGGCGCGAAGAATCGGAGCGTCGCGGCTTCCCATCAGCCTTTCCGTGCCGCATGATCACGCTAAACGTCGTTTCCGACTTGGAGGCAATTGGATTCCTGGCACGTGTCGCCACCGAATTGGCCGCTAGAAATATTAGCGTGAATGCGGTTTCGGCCTATCACCACGACTATTTGTTCGTACCGACGCGGCACGCCGAAGAGGCACTGGAAGTCCTGTGTCAGTTGCAGAATGCCTACAATCGCCCTTAACTCGGCAGTCTAGCCACCTTTGCTCAGCTCAGTTCTATAAGTTCTTAGATATTTCATCCCGGTATCACACATGACGGTGACAATGGTTGCGTGAGGTCCGAGTTCCTCGGCTAATCGCAAAGCGGCGACGACATTGGCGCCTGTGGAGGTCCCTGCAAAAAGACCTTCCCGGGCCAGGCGAAGGGCCATGGCCACAGCCTCGTCGGTGGAAACCTGCTCAATCTGATCGGCCGTGTCCTCCTGCCAGAGTGGGACTACAAAACCCGCGCCGATCCCATCAATCTTATGGGCGCCCGCCTGGCCGCCCGAAAGAACCGGGGATTCTGAGGGCTCCACGGCGACAATTCGGACATGTTGATTGTATCGGTGCAGGGCTTCCGCGTTGCCTCGAAGAGACGCGGCAGTACCCACGCTTTGGACAAAGCCATCGATCTGTCCGCCCGTCTGAATCCAGATCTCCTCCGCCATTTTTCGATAGGCCGAAAGCTGGTCCTTGTTGTTTAACTGATCGGTCCAGAAAGCTCCCGTTTGTTCCGCGATGACGCGGGCAGCTTCGATCATGTCCCGGGTTAGCTTCTCCGTCATGCGCCCGCCGTCGCTTCGGACGATTTGAAGCCTGGCTCCGAGGATTTTCATGTGATCGAGCTTTTCTTGTGCGAAGGCATCTGAGGTCACGATATGCAGGGGATATTGTTTCACCGAGCAGACTAGAGACAGGGACACGCCGGTACTGCCGCCGGTATACTCGACGACAGAGCCGTCCGCCGTGAGGCGTCCGTCCGCCTCTGCCGCTTCGATCATCGCAAGCGCCATCCGGTCCTGCCGTCAAGATGGAACGTATTGATGATCCCATGGCCTTGTCCGAACACGTTGCTTGGATCCTGTTTGGCATACGTGACGAACATCCGTGTCGTGCCGTTAATGGTGATGGGGACAATGTTGAACGGAGCATAGCCGCGCGGCAGGTACGGATCGGCGAACGCGCTATTCGACATCATCTGCTTGAACGAGGTGTCGAACACGTCTACCGTCCCGGCTCGGAAATTAGCAGCGTAGAGACGAGTCGTGCCATCGGTGTCGGTGGCGATCGCCAGTCCTGTGTACGCCGCGCTGGCTGAGTTGTCGACCGCGATGATTGCGTAGTTACCGGCCTTCGCCGGGTCAAAGCCCGCCGGGTTCACGCCCGGATTCCATCCGAGAATAGTCCCGTCCTTGGTGGCGAAAAGGAAGATGGCCGGAGCGGTCACCGGGGGGCGTTCGGAAACCGTTCTAAAAGGCGCAGGATCAGCGTTGGGCGGTGTTCTGGCGGCCGCTTCTAAGCTTGGACAGTTTACGCAGGCGAGCGGCGGCCCGAAGCTCAAACAGGCGCGCGCCCGTCTGCCGGGCCGATTCAATCGCGCGCCGGTAGCTGAGCTGAGCTTGGGGAGCATCTCCGCTGTGCAAGAGCACATCACCATGGATCCGGTGCAGTTCGGGAGCCGACCACATTTCACCGTTCTTGCTCTGGAACGCAAATCCGCTGGCCACGTTCGCCAATGCTTCGCCCACTTGACCGGCCAGGCCACACGCTTCCGCCAGAAGCCCGTAGTAGAAAGGCAGGCGAAGTTCCGCTCCGGTGGCCTTCAATGCATCTAGCCCGTGGCGGAGCTGCACCAACCCGCCGGCGGTGTCCCCTTCCACGGCGGTCGCCCAGCCCGCTAATATCTCCGCCCAGGCCAAA
>JAEHDI010000249.1 GCA_016880505.1 Bryobacterales bacterium
GGCGCGCCAACGAGGAGACCATTGAGTTCGCCGCCCGGCTCAAGCCCCTTGGCAACCTCGAGGACTACGAGTTCGAGGACTACCGGAACAACGCGGTGAAAATCGAAGGGGAGAAGCTTGTCACGGCGGTTTACAGCAAGCAGGGCGAGGCGTACCTACTGCTTGCGAATTTCAACGCCGAGCCGAAGACGGTCACTTGTGTGGTGCGGCCGGGCAAGCTTCCCTCGCCACTGTCATCCGTGAGATCGGCGAAGGTGGTTTCCGGCGCCACCGCTTCTGTGGATGCAAGGAAACTGACGGCCGGGGGAGCGCTCGTCACGATCCCGGCCGACGACGTGGTCGTTTTGCAACTGAAGTAACTCGCGCGGCGGCCCGTCCGCCGCGCCGCTCAGACGTTCTTCTGCGGTCTGACGATGCCGCCAGGACGGCCGTAGGTGTGGCGGTGAGCGGTCCACTGGGCTACGCCGTACTCTTCCATGTCTACGGTGCCGCGCATGATGTCGCCGTCCACCTTGCCTTCGAAGCGGTAGCCCAACCGCGTCCCCTCGTACCTGTGCGAACTGCGGAATCTCACTTCGTTTCCTTCCATCGTGCCTCGCAGATCGCCGGAGAGAATGTCGCCGCTGTGCGTGCCTACCAGTTCGCTGCCCTTCTGCTCGAAGACGAGCGAGTGCTCTCCGCTGCCGCAGAAGAATTCCATATGGACGTCCCACTGGCCTGAAATCTGCACCGGCGGATCGGTGTTTCGCTTGCGTTCGACGCGCGGCGGTTTTTCGAGCAACTCTCGGAAGCGCTTACCCGCGACCTGTGCATCGCCGGGAGTCATCATGTACGGCATGATTACGATCGAACTGGCCATGTTGTCGCGGTAATCGCCGCTCGCGCCGGACAGGATGGTCCTGGGCTCTTCTTCCCAAAGAATTTTCTCCATCTCGCGGCCGGTGATGCCGATCTTTTCGCCGTCCCACTTGATGCGCAGTTGCGGCGCGTAGTTCGAGAGGCCACTCGGCTGGAGTACTTCGGTCGTAACGCCGTCAACCTTGGTCACCTGTCCAGCGATTTCGTCGAGCCACGATTCCCACTGCTTCCACTCCGCGTCGTGGTCGCGCTTCACCCACATCTCGACTGCGGCCAGCATACCCATAATTTCTTCTTTGCCAACCTTCAACGACCGGCCGAAAGCATGGTGAGGAGCGCTGTGCAGCCAGGCCGCCTTGACCAAGTCCTTCTGTCCCAACAGCACGCCGGCGCACTGCGGACCCCGCAGGCACTTCCCTCCGCTGTACGCGACCATGTGAGCTCCGCGCTGGAGGTGGACGTTCGGGATCGTCAGCTTCTCGGCGGCCGCATCCACCAGGACCGGCACTCTCTTCTGCCGGGCGATTCGACAGATCGGCTCCAGTCCGAACGGGCCGCTGTCCGGCGGGCTTGCCAGCACCATCACCATTGCCGTCCGCTCGCTAAACGCCTTCTCGAATTCATCGAGGTTGTCGGCTTCGACGATTTTCACGCCCAGCATCCGCACCGCGTGGTCGTACACATTTCTCGAGTAACGGGGAACGAGGACTTCGTTCTTCAGACCTTCCAGGTACGGAAGTCGCTGAAGCTTCTCCGGGTCCGCGCCGGCGATGCAAGCTGCCGTGGCGTGTGTCAGCGCCGCCGCGCACCCTGCCGTGACGATCCCGAACTCGGCTCCGGTAATCTCGGCGAGCCGCTTGCCGACGGCATCCATCAGTTCATCAAGGTGGATGTAATGCCGGGAGGCCGCATCCATTGCCTGCTTGACTTCCGGCAGCGAGAGCGAGCCGCTGATGATCGTGAAGGTTCCCTTGCAGTTGATGATCGGGCGCACGCCGATCGACTGATAGATATCCGGCCCGATGCGCAGGCCCGCGCCTGCGGCGGCGCTCTGTGCCGATCCCTCGAACAGGCCGGCCGCGGCCATCAAACCTCCGCCTCGAAACAGATCTCTGCGGCTCAGGCCGGGCAGGTTTCTCGTGCGGAAACTTTGAAGCAGTCGAGACAACATAGGTATCCTCCAAACGGCATGTATGAGGCTAACTCTGGAGGACGCCAAATGCAAATCCCGTGGCGTCCGAGAGGCAATCGTTACGACTCCGGCAGCACTGGAAACGGACTCCGTTCAGCCGCTTCGGCGCGTCCGCCGTCCAAATCCAGATACCGAGTGTCGAGCAGGCGCGCCGGCTCGATGTTGCCCATCGCGGCCAGCATGGTCTCCTTCAGGTTTGGGTAGTCCTTTTCCAGGCTGGTGAATATGTCTCGCAGAGCTCGCCGCACGGTTCCTGTCTTCTGTGAACAGCCGCACGGCAC
>JAEHDI010000027.1 GCA_016880505.1 Bryobacterales bacterium
GGCCAGTCCGACGACTTCGTATTCAACCGCGCTGCGCTGGACGGGCTTCCCGTGCAATGGTTCGGCGCCGTCCGGATGTCCCCAAACCGGGTGGCAGGATTGCAGCGGGAGGCATATCAGCGTTTTCCCACGGTCACTGTGATCAACGCCGCCGACGTGCTCAGCATCGTTCAGGAGGTCGTGGATCAAGTGGCGCTGGTCGTGAGGTTTATCTCCGCGTTTACGATCATCGCCGGCGCGATCATTCTGGCATCCACGGTGGCCGGCACACGCCTCCGCCGCACTCGCGAAGCCGCCGTGCTAAAGACCCTGGGCGCGCGGCGCCGGCGTCTTGTGGCGATGTTCTCCGTAGAATTCGCGATCCTCGGCGCGGTGGCCGGGCTCATGGGCGGCGCACTGGCCACCGTGTTCTCCCGCTTGCTATTAATCCGCTTGCTCGACGCAAAGTTCACTTTCGATCTTCTTCCGAACCTGGCGACAGTGCTGCTGACGGCCGCTCTCGCGATCGCCACGGGCTGGCTCGCCTCCGTGCGCATCTTGCGCGAGCGGCCGCTGGAAGTGTTGCGACACGAGTGAGCGTGGCTCAGGAGAATCGCGTGCGTTTCCAGAGCAGGGTTCCGCAGACCACTAGGAACACGAGTGTGGCCGCGGCGAGAAGAATCATCCAGAACGGGTTGACGGCGAGAGGTTGCCGCTCGGCGCCGAACGCCAGCCACACGAACCCTCCAAGAGCACCCGCCACGAAGATCAGCTCCCACCAGCCGCGGGAGGGTGTTTCCTTGTCAAGTGGATCCTCGCCCTGCAGGACCGCCGCAACCCTGTCTCGGTTCAGTCCGTAACGGCCGCACTCCCGATCCATCGCCTTCCTCCAGGACGCTTGCTCGGACTCCGGCGCTTCGGCGAAGCTGATCGATGCGGCTCCTGCGATCATCACGAGCGAACCTGCGACTACAAGAATCTGGGCGGTCAGGCCGAGCCCGGCCAGTTCGCCGAAAACAAGCGCTCCCCACGCGAGCCCCCAGAGCTGGTTCGTATTCGAGAGGGGAATGCCGCGCCCTATGCCGATGTACTTCGCAGCGTACTGCTGAAAGAGGTCCCCAAGCACCCAGCAGAAACCGCCGAGGAAGAGCCAGAACATCGCGGGCCGCGCCCTGTCGAGTTCTACGAGAAGGCCATGGAATCCACCGTGGAACACCGCGGCCAGCGTAATGGCTGTGCCCAATTCTCCAAACGTGAACACAGTGACGAACGACAGCGGATTCATGCCGCTGATGTAAGCCTTCCGGTAGGGAATGTACATTGTGCCCCACAGCACGCCCGCGCCCAACGCGGCGAGGATGCCGAGGGTGGCGCGGTTCGGCGCAATCGAAGACTGGTGTGACGTGGCCCAGGCCAGGAGACACGCTCCGGTCAACATCGCCGCGCCTCCTCCGAGAACCTTTGCCCATTGCCTCGCGCCGGCGTTGCGCAGCTCGTTAAAAAGCAGCCAGCCCCAGAACAGGCCGATCAGGCTGTTTGTGTTCCACAGCGGGAAGGCGATCGAGAGTCCGACATTGCGGATGGCGAACACCGTGAGCGTGTTGGCGACCGCCCAGAGCATGCCGGCCAGGACGGCCCAGACGACCAGGTGGACTTTCTCCCTGAGGTCCAGCAGCACATAACCGGTCCCTTTCAATAACACCGGCACCGTCCACCGAGCCACGAAGACACCCGCCACCATCCCCACGGAGATGACGAACGGGGAGTAGCCCATGGTCACGAGCTTGGTCGGGGCCTCGGCCGCGCCAAGCCAGGCGCCCGCAGCAAGGCCACAGATCACGCCCAGCCGGTGAAGCGAGAGAGCCGGGGGCAGGGTTGCGGATTTCGTCGTGGGGCTCATGCACTCACCGCAAAACCATCAGAAGCCCGGTTCCTAACACGAGGACGATCACCGGCACCCAGAAGTGGCTGTCGGTGAGGATTGAGCGAACGAGCGAGTGTTTCAAGTGTGCTGTCCCGGTGAGAAGCGTTACAACATCAGCTTCCGAAGATAGTTGATGTTACGGCGGAGGTCGTTCTCCATCGAGCCCGAGGGAGCGTTGGTCTCGAGGTTTGCGTAGCCCTCAAACTTGATGTCGGCGACCGCCTGGAGCACCGCGCGGTAATCGACCTTCCCCTCGCCAAGATAACCCTTGTCTTTGAAGTGAAACTGGCAGACGCGGTCTTTGCCGAGCCAGCGTATCTCCTTCGGAGCATCTACACCCACCATGTTCGTGGAGTTACCCGCGTCGTAGTAGATCTTGAACGCCCGTGAGGCCACACGGTCCATCGCACGCGCGTTGTCCTCGGCGTTCAGCAGGTTCTCGAAACCGAGGATCACGCCGGCTTTCTCGGCCTCGGGCGCGAGTTCCTTGAAGACGTCGGCGACATAGTCGAGTTCCGCCCGGTTCTCAACGGAACACTTTCCGAAGAACACCGTCATCAGGATGCGCGCGTGGAGCTTCTTCGTGATGTAGATACCGCGAAGCACCCAGGTACGTGCAAGCGGATCGCTCTTCAGGCAGTTGACGTGGAGCACGTCGATGTAAGTCGCATCGATCGGCAGCTTGTGTTTCTTCGACTCGGCGACGAATCTTCCCTGAAGTTCCTCGTCTTCAAGCGGAAGACGATCGGCTCCGGCCGCCGGACGGCCCAACGTCACCTGGAGGCCTTCCATGCCGAAACTCTTCGCCAGCGCGATCGCCTCCGGCTTGCCGCTTTGTCTCAGCACACCGTCCATGACGCCAAGCTTGAGGCCTTGGGGCGCCTTTGCCGCGAGTGGCGCTGCCGCGACGGCAAGAAACTGTCTACGGGAAAACATGAGCCACCTCCTTGGTCTCTCTATCTCTCCGGGACGAGAACGGCGATGTCCTTGAACCAGACCTCGGTCTCCATGCGGCCGTGAGCCTGCAAGGCGAGGTTGCCCTCCAGCCGGCCTTGGGTGTCATTAGGGAGGTCCAAGGTCTTCACACCGTTGACGTGGAAGACAATCCGGTGATCGTGGAGAGAAGCGGTCAACTCGCTCCAGTCGTTATCTTTCACGGCCGCGTTGTCCTCGGGTCCGGTCACCCACGCCCGGCCACCCTGGCCGGTTTCCCAGAAGCCACCGGTGCGCTTCGTCGCGTCGATTTCGACCTCGTAGGCGGCGAGGGTCTTCGGGTCGCACCGAACGAAATAGCCGCTGTTGCCTTTCGGAATGCGGAACATGATGCGGGTGGTGAGGTCCCTGAACGACTGGTCGCTCACGATAAAACCGACTCGGGTGTCGCCGGCGACGCTCACCGCGTGAATGGCTCCGTCTTCGATGGTCCAGTTTCCGCCGCCGCGTTTTGTCCAGCCATTGAGGGTCTTGCCGTCCCAGAGCGGCTTCCACACGTGCCGGCCGAGATCCTGGATGCGGATGTTGCGCCAGCCCACCTGTGCCGGCTTTTCACCCTTATAGGAATGAACCTGGAGTGCGATGACTCCGGTCAGGTCCATGGAGTCGATGAGGTCGGCGCAGGGCACTCCGTTCACCCAGACCTTGACGGAGTCGCCCATGGCGGCAACACGGTAGCGGTTCCACTGATTGTCCTTGAACGCCTTGCGGGCGGCTGGGTCCGACTCGATATTGTGCAGCCAGGCACGGCGGGCTTCGTCGTAAATCCCGCCGGAGCTGCCTGACTCCTCGTTCGAGATCTCGACCTGGTAGCCATAAAGCCGGCCAGGGGGCGTCTTGTGCTCCACGAGCTTGCCTTTGTCGAGCGCCCACTAGGTCTGGCCTTCGGCGTAGCGGTGACTCCGTATCTGGACGCCGGAGTTCAACGCGGGGTCTGTCTTGGTCTCAAACTCAAGGACGAAGTCGCCGTATTCGCGGGTGGTGCACAGGAAGCTGTTGGGGCTGCCCTCGGTCGTAGTGCCGACAATGGCGCCCTTTTCGACACGATAGGTGGCGAGGCCGTTACAGACTTCCCAGCCTTTGAGCGATTTTCCGTCAAAGAGCGGCACGAACTTGGGATCAGCCGCGGCGGCGACGCCGCAAAGAAGAGCAAATAGCGCAAGGTAACGTTTCATGGATCCTCAGACATAGTAAATGATACCCGCTGTCAACGGTCCCAGCGGCGGGCAGCGCGGAGCCGCTCGATCTCCTCGCGGGCCATCTCCTGAAGCCTCAGATAGTCCGTCTTCACTGCGCGATTCAACGGCATCTGGCCTGGCTCGAGAATCACGTAGTGGAGCGGTCGCATATAGGATGTCATCGCACGGGCGTGCTCCTTGATTTCTCTCGTGGTCAGATCCGCGCCGGACTTCTTCTCGACGAACGCGACGATCGCCTCGGTGAAGACGGCATGCTCCATGCCGACGACGCCGCAGGCCGCGATCTTCGAATGTGTGCAGAGATGGTTCTCGACCTCGGCCGGAAAAACCTGGTAGCCGCCGGGCTTGATCACCCACTTGGAGCGGCCGGCGAAGTGAAGGCCTTTCGCGTCGCGGAACCCCATGTCGCCGGTGTAGAGGTGGCCATTGGCGGAGACCGCCCTTGCGGTGGCGGCAGGATCATTCACGTAACCGAGGAATGTCTGCGGCCCCCGAAAACAGATCTGACCCATTTCGCCGTCGGGCAACTCGTCGCCCGCCGAGCCGTCGTCTCGCATCGGCAGGCGGATCGACATCGGGTAGACCGGCATCTCGTGGCCGATACTCTCGATGATTTCCGCGGGACCGGCGTCGAAGTGCGTGTACGTGCAGAAACCGGCCGCCTCGGTCAGGCCGAGGCCGGTGCCGATCTTCGGCGACATCGCGGCGAGTTTCTCCAAGAACTGCATCGGTACC
>JAEHDI010000028.1 GCA_016880505.1 Bryobacterales bacterium
CTAAAAGAGATGGGGATCGAACTCGCCAACCTCGACGATGGATGGTTCGACTATTACGGCGACTGGCAGGTGAACCGTTCGCTGGGCAAGTTTCCCGGCGGCGATCCCGACATGAAGCGATTCGTTCGGAAGATCCACGATGGCGGCTTTCGAACGGCGATCTGGTGGTATCCGCTGGGTGTGAGTACCGACAGCCGGCTCGCGAAAGAGCACCGCGAGTTGCTCGTGCAATCGGAGAACGGCGGCTATCCGATGGACGATCGCAAGGTCCACCAGTTATGCCCGGCCTACGAACCGACGCTTCACCATATCGCGGAAACGCTGAAGCGGTTTATCGCCGACTGGGACTTCGACGGAGTCTATGTGGACAGCGTCGGGCTGACTGCCGTGCCTCCCTGCTTTAACGCGGCCCACGGGCACCGCTCGCCGCTCGACTCATTCCAGGCTCTGCCCAAGATGTACAAGACCATCCACGACGAGCTGCACCGCCTGAAGCCCGATCCCTATCTGGAGGTCTGCATCTGCGCCATGCCGCACTCGCCGTACAACATGCCTTACTATCCCATCGCAAATGCTTCCGATCCGGTGAGTCTGGCGCAGGTGAGGCAGAGAGTGAAACTTGAGAAAGCGATCCGCGGTCCCCGCTTCTGCGTCGGCGACTGCTACCAGGTGCCGCTCGACGAGTGGCAGGGCTCATCGGTCCCCGAATCGTTCGAGACGGCGATGGGCGCTGGTGCACAGTTGACGACCTTCTATGCAGATCTAACCGGCGAACGGCACGCCAAGTGGCGCCGCTGGTTCCATCTGTACAACGAACTGCGTCTTGCCTCCGCCGAGTACGTGAACCTGTACGACATCGCCTTCGACAAGCCGGAAGTCCACGTCGTGCGGAAAGGCGCGGACCTGTATTACGGAATCTTCGCGGACGTATGGGGGAAGAACCGCCGCATCGAGTTGCGCGGGCTGGACAAGGCCCTCGAATACGAAGTCTTCGATTACGCCGGCGGAATCCCGCTTGACAGGGTGAAAGGTAACGACCCATACATCCGTGCGGCCTTCAAGGACGCGCTTCTCGTGCGCCTGCGACCAATTCCGCGCACAACGCCCTGAGGTCCTCCGCGCGATCCCGGATAAGCTGTTCGGCGAACAACCTCAAGCGGCGGATATTCTCCGGCTGCGCGTCGTCCATCGAGCAGCTCTCGTCGTCCAGCCTCACCTGGAAGCGCCAGTAACATCGCGGACCGGTCTCCGGTGTCAGTAACTGTCGCAACTGGTAGTCCACTGTGCTGCTGACGCCGTCGAAGACCACGTCGAGGATCGGCTGGGCCCACTTGCCGAGTCCCCAGTCTTTTATGTCATCGAACCGAAGGGAGCGCGTCAGCTCTCCGGTGCCAAGCGAGACCACTAGGAAGTCCTCTGCGCCCGGGTAGAGTGTCTTCGCCTCGACGAACGCGCACATGGCGGGATTGTTGGCATAAACGCCGCCATCAATGAGCGAGTAATAATCGGCCGTTCCGTCGGCCGGCAGTTTGAGCGGCTCAAAATAGGTCGGCGCAGCCGATGTAGCCCGTGCCACCAGCTTCATCGGGAAGTCGTAGTCGGCTCTCGTCCGCGCCCTGCTACTGCGGAAGAAGAACGGCAAGCGCCGCTCGGTTTCGTAACTGGTCACGAGCACGTCCGTTGCCGCGTCCTTCAGGCGGGAGTCGCCGAAGTAGTGGTCAAGCACGGATTTAATGCCGTTGGCGGGGTATTTCTTTTCCGCGAGATTACCGAGGGCGCGCATCCTGTGCCATACATCCCTGTGGAAGATGCGCTCGCCCTCCTCTTCGTAGAGACCCACTAATTCGCGCGCCGGAAAGGCGGGTTTTCCATCCGGGCCAGGCGTCGCCAGCGCCAGCGCAAGAATCCCTCCGGTTGAGGTGCCGGCAATCAGATCAAAGAGTTCAGCTACCGATTTTCCAGTACCACTTTCAATTCTGGAGAGAACCAACGCGGGGATGATACCGCGGATACCCCCGCCATCGATGGACAGAACCCGAACCCTCTTAGCCACGCCGCCCCCCCTTGCCTGGAATGTAGCATCCAAACACAAGCGGTGCGTCGCAAGAGCACCCTGCAAGCGTTCCAATCCGAACGAATGTCCTTGTCTGCCAAGCAGTTACAGTCGCATGTGGGAGCGGGAGGCATTCTGTGAACAAAAGGAGGGCGGATCTTTCGACCCGCCCCTTCGGAAATATCAGAGTGTCCGGCTTACATCCACAAGCGCCCCACCTGCTTCCATGCTCCGATGCACCGCCACTGCAATCCGGCTAGCCTCCAGTCCGTCCCGTCCGCTTGCGTAAGTGTTTCGGAGGTCGTTGAGCGAACCACCTGCGATCAGGTGGCTGACGTTCTCTGCGAAATCCTGAATCGACTCGATTCCATAGCCGGAATATCGTGGTCTTCCCAGCTTGTCTCGACTTTCGCGGAAGAAGCCGAGGTTCGGAGTTTGCATCCCGGAACCCACCTGCGGACGACCGTCGGTCGGCTTCCGTAGGCAGCAGCGTGCGCCGCGGTCCTGGGTGTCCACTTCCATCATTCCGTCCGTGCCGGTCACACGAATGCCTTGGTTAACCACGCCCTCGTGCCCCTCGGGTAATACCCAGGAGACGTCGGTCGAGAAACTCGCGCCGCTGCGTAACATCACCTTTGCCTGAATTGCGTCGTAAGTATCGATGCCCAGAGACACAAGTTTCTTCTTCACGCCGGTTGCCGAGACAGACTGAGCATCCGAGCCGGCGATCCATCGGATGAGATCGAAGAGGTGGACGCCGAGGAACCAGGCCGGCGTTGTCTGAGCTGCCCACTTCCGAAGCCAGTCGCGCGGCACCTCGATCCGATCCTCCATGTAAGCGTAGCCGTACAGGATTTCGCCGAAGCAGCCACTTGCGGCCATGTCGTGAAGTTCGCGGTGATAGGGATCGTACCGCTTGTGAAAGTCCACCTGGAGCAGCAGGCCGCCTGACTCGGCCGCGGCGATCATCTCCTGGCAGCCCTCGGTTGAAACGTCTAGCGGTTTCTCGACAAGTACGTGTATCCCGGCACTGAGGCATTGCAGTGCAATTTCGCGGTGGAGGTGGTCGGGCGTCGCGATGGAGATCCCGTCCGGACGCGTCTCCTCGATCATCTGCTGGTAACTGGTGAAAGCTTTGACTCCGTACTGTTCAGCCCTGCGTGCCAGCAGCGCCTCATCGAGATCAGCGACTCCAACCAGTTCCGCACGGCCGTCCCGCTGCATCTGCGAAAACGCTCGCAGGTGCATCTCGCCGAACGCCCCGGCGCCAATCACCGCTATCCGTGCAGCCATCTCACTATCCTCCAACCAGTGAATGCAGTGTCATCGCCGCCACCGCCACGATCGACGCGATGCTCAGCCACAACGCGGCGTCATAACCCCGCGACGGGTTCAGCGACGGTTCCGGCCGCTCATACCGGAACACAACCCCCTGCCAGGCGACCACCAGCAGAAAGACGGCATTCATGACGCCCATGAATACGACCAAGCCGAGCGGTCTCTGGAAGCTCACGTAAGTCACTGCCCAGAGCGCCGGCTGCACCCAGGACAGCACCCGGACCACCTTTCTGCGACCCTCTGCGGTCGCCTCGCACAAACCCAGAATCGGCAGCATGTCAGCCCACATCCGGGCCTGCCCGGCGACATTCGAAAACATCGTCCCGAACAGCACCGAAAAAGCGCACACCATGAAGATCGCAACCGATCCCGGACCGAGCACGTTGGTCAAGATGCCCGACAACTGGAAGATGAGCTCGTTGCCGTCGGCGATGGTTCCCTGAGCGTGCAGCACCGCCGCGCCAAGAAGATAGAAGCCGCAAGTCGTGAGGGTGTAGACGGCGAGCGACAGCAGCGCATCCGTCTTCATCACGCGAATCCAGCCACGTGCGCGGGCGACCCACTCGGCGGACCCGTCGTACGGCCCGGTCCACGCAGCGTAGCCCTTTTCCAGGCACCAGAGCACATACATGATGATCTCGCCCGAGGCCACGCCGGTAATGCCGAACACCGCTACGGCCAGCCCAATCCCCTCGTGCGGCAGTCGGAACCTGAACCCGGCAGTCACAGTGTCGAGACTGTAGGCGTATGGCGTGGACTGCGTCGCCACGTTGCAGTAGATGATTGCCGCCACGAACACGCAATTCAAAAACGTGGCGATCTTCTCGATCGGGCCATACTTGCCGTGGAAAACCAGCAAGGCAAGCAGCAGTGCGGTTGCGCCGACCCACCACTCAACCCGGCTTCCGGGGAACGCGTGTACGAGCACCTGCGATGCGGCGCCGATTACGCCCGCCATGCCCAGCCAGACCGTCGCCATGAACAGCAGGGCCGCGCAGACCGACCAGTGGAGCCCGCGGAAGCGAAGGCCATTTCCCGTATTCCAAATACCGAAGGCGGACTGTCCCCGCAGGATGCACTGCCGGCCGTACTCAACCTGGAGCGTGACCTTCATCAGGCAACTCAGCGGGATTACCCAGAGGAGGACGTAGCCCGCTTTCGCTCCAAGCGCGGTCGTGGCGATGAGTTCGCCCGACCCGACG
Source organism: Bryobacterales bacterium (assembly GCA_016880505.1). GTDB lineage: Bacteria > Acidobacteriota > Terriglobia > Bryobacterales > Bryobacteraceae > JAEHDI01. Next base: position 4,594 of record JAEHDI010000028.1, read on the forward strand.
ATCGCGGCCGAGAGGATCAGCCCCGGCCCGAGGTGCCGCAGGGAGGCGAGAAATCCCCGGGGTGGATTTCGGACTGCCATCACTCGTTCCGGCACGATTGGGTTATTCTACTTCGTGCGGGGCGTTTCGATCCCCGCCCGGGAAAAAGGGGAATCCAGCCGTGAGCCAGAAAACACGTCGTCGAGAGTTCCTGCTCTGTTCCGCTGCCGCCGTTGGCACGCCGGCGCTCGAAGGGTCTACTTCCGCCGCAGCCGGCGGGGCGAAGCTCGGATGCGTCACCTACAACCTGCTCAAGGACTTCGACCTCCAGACCATCATCAAGCTCCTCGAGACCGCCGGTTTCGAGGGCGTCGAATTGCGCACCGAGCACAAGCACGGCATCGAGCCGTCGATCGACGCCGGCGAGCGCTCTCGCGTGCGCAAGAGCTTCGAAGCGAGCAAAGTGCGGCTCGTGAGCTACGGCACCACCTGCGAGTTCCATTCACCGGACGCGGCGGTGCGCGCGAAGAACGTCGAAATCGGCAGGCAGTTCGTCGACCTCGCGCGCGACACCGGCGCGATGGGCATCAAAGTCCGCCCGAACGGACTGCCGAAGGAGCTGTCCGTGGACGAGACCGTGAAGAACATCGCCTCGTCGCTCAAGGAACTCGGCGACTACGGCGGGAAACACGGCATCGAAGTGTGGCTCGAGGTCCATGGGCGAGGCACCAACAGCCCGGCGGTGGTGGCGTCCATAATGAAAGAGACGCGGCACCCGAGCGTCGGCGTCTGCTGGAACTCGAACGCTGAGGAGGTTGTCAACGGCTCAGTGAAGCAGAATTTCGATTTGCTGAAGCCCTGGATCAAGCACGTTCACATCAACGAGCTGGGTGATGCGCGCTACCCATGGCGCGAGTTGTTCGGTCTTCTGCGGGCGGCTGGTTACAACCGCTACACCCTGGCCGAGGCTCAGGAGAACCCGCAAACCGAGCGATTCCTGCGCTGGTACAAGGCGCTGTGGACGGAATTCAACCGGCCATGCGGGTGACAGAAGAACAGCGCAGGTAAGTAAGCGGAGAGGGGACGATGAACAGACGTCATTTTCTGATGAGCGCCGCCGCCGCAGCGCCCGCAATGAAGGCGAGCGCCCTCGCGAGCGCCAATGACAGGGTTCGCGTGGCCTGCGTCGGGGTACGCGGGCAGGGAAACTCGCACATCCGAGCGTTCTCCAGGCTGCCGAATGTCGAAGTCGCCGCGCTGTGCGACGTGGACGAGTCTGTGCTCGCGCTGCGGGTGAAAGACATCGAGTCGAAAGGCGGCAAGCGGCCCGCGACGTTTAGCGACTTTCGTAAGTTGCTGGAGGACACCTCGATTGATGCCGTCGGCATCGCAACGCCGAACCACTGGCACACGCTCCAGACGATTTGGGCCTGCCAGGCCGGCAAGGATGTCTACGTCGAGAAGCCGTGTTCCCACAATATGTTCGAGGCGCGGCAGATCGTCGCGGCGACGCAGAAATACGAGCGCATCGTGCAGCACGGCACGAACCTGCGATCGGACAAGGCGGTGCGTGAAGCAGTCCGCCAATTGCGCGAGGGCCTGATCGGCGACGTCTACATGGCCCGCGGCGTTTGTTTCAAGTGGCGCGACACAATCGCCCGAACGCCCGACGAGGCGGCGCCGGCCGGTGTCGACTACAACCTCTGGCTTGGACCCGCCCCGGTGCGGCCGTTCAGCCGGAACCGGTTC
>JAEHDI010000250.1 GCA_016880505.1 Bryobacterales bacterium
ACGCTCGGCGGTCCGCAGGTGGAACCGCCCCAGCACTGGGACCGGGAGCGCTGGTTCCTTCCCGTGCTGAGACGTTCCGGAGAGCACCTCCGGCAGCTTTCAAACGAGGGCGGCCGGGCCTGCGAGTACTTTTTTCACATCCTGAAGAACCCGGGAGACGAAATCTCCTTCTGGCTCACAGGCCGGGTCCTTTCCGATCCGGCAACTCCCTGGCAGAAACATCTGGCAAGAGTTGTGGAGCAGCTCTATGCCACGACCGCGCCTGGTGTCAGGGACGGCATTGCGGAACTGTTCCTCCGCGCCGAAGACGCCTACTTCCGTCATCTGCCGCCGTCGGTCTGCGGAACGATCTCGCTCGAACCGTTGGTGAGCGACCGGCCCGGGCCGCCGATCTACCTTCGACGCCTGTCTCCTGAGCAGCGGCGAGTCTATGCATCGGAGCTGGCGGCGATCCGCTCGGGTTTCCAGAAGCTCCTGGCCGCCGTCCCCCGCCAGGAAAAAGTGCGGTCGATTCTCAGATGCCTGGACAACACCGGCAAGGATCTCGCGGCGGCTTGAGTCTCGGGTTCGATTCTACTTCTTGCCCGCGATCTGCCACTCCGTGAACGGCGAGCGCGCGCCGCGGATGTTCACGTTCAGAAGATACGGCCGTCCCGACGCGAACGCTCTTCGCACTGCCGGGCCGATCTCATCGATCGTCTCGATGTTCTCTCCCTCGCCGCCGAAGCCCTTCATGATGATGTCGTAGCGCGTCCGGCGCAGTTCGCAGACCACCGTCGGCTGGTCCGGAAAGAACTCGTTCTGGAGCTCCCGCTCGAGCCCCCAGGCCCCGTCATTTCCGACGATGATCACCACCGGCAGACTATGGCGCACCATCGTGTCCAGCTCTGCCAGATAGAAACCCAGAGATCCGTCGCCGGTAACGAGCGCCACCGGCTTGCCCGGATTCGCCAGTTGCAGCGCGATCACGTTCGGCAGCGCTGCGCCGATCGTTCCGAGCGGCCCCAGACGGACCCACCCGCCAGGCATGAGTGCCGGAATGATCGCCCGTCCCCAGTGCCCGAAGTCGGCTCCGTCCCACGAGAACAGGACACCCTGCGGCAACGATTTCCGAAGCTCCGCATGCACGGCGGCGGCATGTAGTGGCGCGCCACGGTCCTCTCCCGCACGTGCGAGTGTCGCCTCCCACTCCGCCCGCAGCGTCCGGATCCGGTCGAGCCACGGCAAGGCGGGCCAAGTGTACCCGCCGAGTTCATCCAGCATGGTGCGTAGCGTAGCCTTCACGTCCGCGCAGATGCCTAGATCGAGCCGCCGGTTCATTCCCAACTCCTGCTGGTGAATGTCCACCTGGACGAACTGCAAGCCCGGCGGAAAGAGCCGCGCTCCTCCGAGCGCCAGCCGGTAGTCGATGCGCTTGCCCAGGACCAGCACCACATCCGTCTCCTGGTACACGCGCTGCACGGCTTTGCTCATCGCCGGGTCGGCGTAGCCCATGCACAACGGGTGGTCGTCTCGGATCAGGCCGCGCGCCATGGTGATCGTGAAGACCGGCAGATTCGTTCCTTCGATGAACTGGTGAAGCTCCGCCTCCGCGCCGGCCCACCAGATCCCGCTGCCGGCAATCACCACCGGACGCTCGGCCGCCTGGAGCACCTCGAGGGCCTTCACGACGTCCCGCGTGTCCGGACCGGGGACGGGATTCGCGGCAGGTACCGGAACACGCGCCGGGGCTTCCGTGCTCGTCCGGAAGGCGTCTACCGGAATCGTCAGATGAACCGTGCCCATCCGCCCCGCCGTCGCCTCCGCATAGGCCCGCCCGAGGTAGAACGGGATTTGCGCCGCATTGGGCGGCTGCCCGGCCCACTTCACTGCCGGCTTCGCCATTCCAACCTGGTCGAGATCCTGGAAGGCCTGCCGGTCGGCCATGGTCGTCGCCCTGCTGCCGCTCACGGCAATCAGCGGACTGCACGCTGCGTTCGCCGTCGCGAGGCCGGTCAGCGAGTTCGTATGGCCGGGGCCTCCGGTCACCAGCGACACCGACGGCCGCCGCTGGAGCCTCGCCCATGTGTCGGCCGCATGGGTCACTCCGGATTCGTGCCGGAAATCGATGATCCGGAGCCCGGCACGCGACGCTTCCATGAGCACTTCGTTCAGGTGGTCTCCGACCAGCGTGAAGATCTCGCCGATGCCAAGTTGCTTCAACGCGCCGACAAATAGTTCCGCTCCGGTTGGCATTGTGCTGCCATCCTACTACAATCACTTCTTTACCCTCCCGCTATGTCGAGAATTCTGGTAACCGGCGGCGCCGGATACATCGGCTCTCACACCGTCCATCTATTGATCCAGAGCGGTTACGATCCGGTGGTCGCCGACAACCTGTCCCGCGGCCACCGCCACAACGTGGATGCAAAGCGCTTGCGGGTCCTCGACCTAGCCGACACCGACGGTCTCGAACAACTGATGCGTAGCGAAGGCGTGCAGGCGGTGATCCATTTCGCCGCTTTCATGGCCGTCGGCGAGTCGGTCCGTGAGCCGGAGCTGTACTTCTCGAATAACGTCGGCGGCTCGCTGTCGCTGTTCACCGCCATGCAGCGCGCCGGAGTGAACCGGCTTGTCTTTTCTTCCACCGCGGCTTATTACGGAAATCCGGAGCGGGTTCCAATCCCCGAGGACGCACCGGCGGCGCCGGTAAGCCCGTACGGCGAGTCCAAAGTGATAGTGGAGAAGATACTGAGGTGGCTCGATCAATACCGCGGTCTGCGCGGCATTTCCTTGCGGTACTTCAACGCCAGCGGCGCTGATCCGGAGGCCGGCCTCGGCGAGGAGCACGACCCCGAAACCCACCTCATTCCGCTGCTGCTCCGCGCCGTTGCTACGGGGCAGCCCATCACGATCTTCGGTAACGATTACGCCACGCCGGACGGCACGTGCATCCGCGACTACATCCATGTCAGCGACCTCGCCGGCGCGCACATCGTGGCGCTGGAGTCTCTTCTCGCCGGTGGTCCCTCCGGAGCGTTCAACGTGGGCACCGGAAAAGGACAGTCCGTGCTCGCGGTGTTGCGCGCTGTGGAAGAAGTGACCGGTCGAAAAGTCCCGCACACGATCGGCCCTCGCCGGGCCGGCGACCCGCCCTCGCTCGTAGCCGATTCCACGAAGCTCCGTCGCACCTTGGGCTGGGAGCCCCGATACACCGAGATCCGCGACATCGTCGCCACCGCCTGGGAGTTCCAGAGAAAGAACCGCGCCTCGTAAACACGGGGAGCGGTCAGCCCTGCCGCGCGCGCCGCCCCGCGTCCCAGCCGAGCCACGACCAAAGGGAGCGGTCATCGCCCGCCAACCAGGCACCTTCTCGCGCGCCGCCCCGCTTCTTCGCTAGAATGTCGCGAATGAAAGGTCTCCCGATGTTCCTCGTGGCTATGGCTGCTTTTGCGCAGGCGGACTACGACCTCCTGCTCAAGGGCGGGCACGTGATCGACCCGAAGAACGGCATCAACGCCCGGCGTGACGTGGCCGTTAAGGATGGCAGAGTCGCCGAAGTGGCTGCCAACATCGCTCCGTCGAAAGCGCTGAAGGTGGTGGATGTCTCAGGCCTCTACGTGACGCCCGGCTTGGTCGATATCCACACTCACGTCTTCGCCGGAGACGGCCCTGCCTATACGGGCGAGAACAGCGTCTTCCCGGACAGCCACAGCTTCCGCAGCGGAGTGACTACCGTGGTGGACGCCGGCGGCACCGGTTGGCGCAACTTTGCCGACTTCAAGCGGCGCATCATCGACAAGTCTCACACCCGGGTGCTCTCGATGTTAAACATCGTTGGGCGTGGCATGGCCGGCGAAGAGAAGGTCGAGCAGGATACCACCGACATGGACGCAAAGGCCACGGCGGAGGCAGCGAAGCAGAATCGGGAATTTGTGGTTGGCATCAAGACCGCGCACTTCCGTGCACCGGAGTGGACCGCCGTCGATCGCGCCGTCGAGGCCGGCAAACTGGCCGACATGCCCGTGATGGTGGACTTCGGTGCATTCACGTCCGAGCGGCCTTTCGAAGACCTCGTGCTGAAGAAACTCCGTGCCGGTGATATTTACACCCACACCTACCTGGCGGCGGTTCCGATGCTCGACGATCACGGCAAAGTCCGCCCCTACCTCTTCGAAGCGCGCAAGCGCGGCGTCATCTTCGACGCCGGCCACGGAGCCGGCAGCTTCGTGTTCAGTCAGGCCGTTCCCGCCATCCGGCAGGGACTCCTCGCCGATTCGATTTCCACTGACCTGCACATCAATAGCATGAACGCTGGCATGAAGGACATGCTGAACGTGATGTCGAAGTTCCTGAATATGGGCGTCGCTCTCGACAACGTCATTCTCCGCT
>JAEHDI010000251.1 GCA_016880505.1 Bryobacterales bacterium
GTCTGTATCTGGGGCACCTTCTTGCCCACGAAATCGGGCATCTGCTGCTGGCCGATGACGGCCATTCCTCCGCCGGCATTATGCGCAGGGAATGGGACCTGCACGATCTGTCATACGCAGCCCAGCACAAGTTGCTCTTTAACCAGCGGCAGGCTGACCATATGGGCGCCCAGTTGGCGGAACGGATCCACGCGGAGCAGGCTGCGCTTGAGCCTAAGGCCTCCAATTTCTTGCCGCACCAACCGCGGCTAAAGGCACGGGATGAGCCTTGAATCGGTTGGCGCCCGCCTTTTGGAGACCCGCCCTTCTTGATAGCGGACAAGAATTGTCATCACTTCCCCTGCTCTCGAACGTATTCACTCTAGGGGGCGCTGCCGGCGTCCGCTCCGGCGGGCGGGAGGCCGAATTCATGAGATCGGTCAGCAATCAGCTCGGGCAGGTTCTGCGCAGGTTCAGGCGTGCGCCGATGTTCACTGTTATTACGCTTGTCACGCTCGCCTCAGGTGTAGGAGCGAACACGGCGATCTTCAGCGTGCTCTCGAGCATTCTGCTCAAGCCTCTACCGTATCCAAACGCGGAAGAGCTAGTGGGCGTTTGGCACACTGCTCCAGGCCTCAACATCAAGGAGATGCCCGCGTCGCCATCCACGTACTTCATCTATCGCGACCAAAGCCGCACATTTCAGGATATTGGGCTTTACAGGGGTGACTCGGTGAATATAACCGGCGTGGCGGAGCCCGAACACGTGCGGGCTCTGCTGGTCACCGATGGAACAATTTCGATTCTCGGCGTACCGCCGATGCTGGGACGGTGGTTCACCCGCGGGGATGTTTCGCCGGGCAGACCCGACACGGCGATGCTGACGTATGGCTACTGGCGCCGCAAGTTCGGCGGAGACCCTTCCATCGTCGGGCGAAGAATCATGGTGGACGGGAAGGCGCGCGAAGTGATTGGCGTCCTGCCGCAGAGGTTCCGCTTCATGGACGAGGAGGACCCGCCGTTGATCCTGCCGCTTAAGTTCGAACGAAACAAGACGCTCCTCGGGAACTTCAGCTACCAAGCCGTCGCCAGACTTAAGCCGGGAGCCACCGTGACGCAGGCCAATGCCGACGTGGCGCGCATGCTCCCGATCGTCAACAGGAATTTTCCGGCGCCCCTGGGCTTCGGTCTCAAGCTGTTCGAAGAGGCGCGCATCGGCCCGAACGTGCGGCCGTTGAAACAGGATGTGGTCGGCGATATCGGGAACGTGTTGTGGGTTCTGATGGGGAGCATCGGTATGGTGCTGCTGATCGCCTGTGCGAATGTGGCAAACCTGCTCCTGGTCAGAGCCGAAGGACGCCAGCAGGAGCTGGCCATTCGTGCCGCCCTGGGCGCCGGCTGGACCCGCATCGCCGGAGAGTTGCTATTCGAGAGCCTCATCCTCGGGCTGTTGGGCGGCGCGCTCGGGTTGGGACTTGCCTATGGCGCATTGCGGGTCCTGGTTGCTATCGCGCCGGCTGGACTCCCGCGCCTCGCTGAAATCGGCATCGATGCACCGGTATTGCTGTTTACTCTGTTGGTCTCGCTGCTCGCCGGTGTGCTGTTCGGTTCCGTTCCCGTCTTCAAGTATGCGGGCGCGCGCCTGGGAACGGGTCTCCGCGAGGGAGGACGCACGCTGAGCCAGAGCAGGCAGCGGCATCGCGCGCGGAGTGCGCTGGTCATCGTACAGGTAGGCCTGGCGCTCGTCCTGCTGATCTGTTCAGGACTCATGATTCGTACCTTCCGGGCATTGACGCACGTCCAGCCCGGATTCATCCGGCCGGCCGAAGTGCAGACGCTTCGGATCTCCATTCCCGAGACGGAGGTGCCCGATCCCGTTCGGGTTGTCCGCATGCAACAGGAGATTCTGGAGAAAATTGCGGCGATTCCAGGCGTCTCGTCAGTGGGTCTCTCCACCAAAATCCCTATGGACGGATATAGCAGTTTTGATCCGGTGTTCGCGCAGGACCGGACCTACGCCGCGGGGCAGCTTCCTCCGGCCCGCCGGTTCAAGTTCATCTCTCCCGGGTTCTTCAGAACCTTAGGCACTCCCCTCATTACCGGTCGCGATCTCACTTGGATCGACATCTACAACAAGCTCCCGGTCGCCCTGGTCTCGGAAAGCATGGCGCACGAGTACTGGCACGATCCGGCCAACGCACTCGGCAAGCGAATCCGCGTGAGCGCCGATCAGGAATGGCGTGAAATTATCGGCGTCGTGGCCGACGTTCGCGACGACGGTGTGGACAAGAGAGCGTCCACCTGCGTCTATTGGCCCATGATGATGTCGAGGTTTTTGGGCGAAGACACGATGGTGAGCCGCACGCTGGCTTTCGCCATGCGGAGCCCCCAGGCCGGCTCGGAAGCTTTCCTGAAAGAGGTTCGGCAGGCCGTGTGGTCGGTGGACCCCAATCTCCCGGTCGCCGACGTCCGGACGCTGGAACAGTTCTACAGAAACTCCATGGCGCGGACTTCGTTCACGCTCGTGATGGTCGCCATCGCCGGGGGCA
>JAEHDI010000252.1 GCA_016880505.1 Bryobacterales bacterium
ACTTCCGGTTGGCTTTCTCGACGATGCGCGGCAGCCCAAGGTAGTAGCTGAATGTGTACTCGCCCTTGGCGACCTTCACCGGGGACGGAAGACTCAGCGGCTCCATGGCGAGGGAGATCGAGCCGCCGTCGTCGGCGACCTTGGCCTCGTAGCGGCCGACGCCGCCTCGCTTCGCCAAGCCTGTCTCCCAGGTGGCGACATCGGAGGCAACGGTGATGTCGAACCCCTCCTTGGCGCGATCGAAAAACAACATGTACGTTGGCGTGTGATGCTCGGCGATGAACAGCTCGCCGGCTCGCTGGATCTTACCGAAACGGCCCCCAGCCATCTTCCGTTGGTCGGAGTCGTCGGTCATGCCGACGCGCAGACCCCACTCGTCAAGCTTGCGCCGCACCGCGGTAGAACCGATGCCGGCCTTCGAGACCATCGCGTCTTCCAGAAAACGCAGTTTGTAGTCGGCGCGCGCGACGAAAGGTGACAGAGTCCAGGTGGTCACGAACTCGACCGGTCCCGGATTTCTTCCGGCCGCCGCCATCCGGCCCGAGAATTCCAGCGTGACGATGTCACCGTTCTGCGACGGGCGGAAGTCCGTTTTCGGCGCATTCGCCGCGCACCAGCGATCCACGTACGTACGGAACGGCGCGAGCAGCAGGTTGTTGCCGCTGCCGTGCTTGAAGACGATTGTGTCGAGTGCCCCGCCGTTGCGCAGATCGAACTCCAGGCGCCAGTAATCGGTGGTGACCTTGACGCGGTCGCCGGGTGAGGTGTCGAGTTGGATGGAACCTCCGCCCGGCGCCTGTATCTGTGGCGCCTGAGCGAAAGCCACCGCGCAGAATAGCGCGGCAGTACACAATCCACGAAGCCGTGAAGTCATTGAGAGGTCCTTTGTTAGATGAAGTCGGTACCAACGGAATTCTATATCGTGATCTGATAGTCTGCAAACGAGATCAAACGGAGGGTCGTTGATGAAAGCTTACGCGTGGATCGCAGTTTGCCTGGCGTCGGCTCTGTTCCTTTCTCCCGCTTCCTCGCAGCAGAGGAAACCGCTACGGGTCTACTCGACGCTTCTCAATCCGCGCGAGCATCCCGACGACGGGCGCCGCCACGTACGGCCGCCGTCGTGGGAGACGTTCGGCCATCGCACGCTGTTTACCGCTCTCCGTGGGTTTGAAGTCAAGGACGGAAGGCTCGTTCGCTATAAGGAGGAACTCGACAGGTACACGCGCGAGCACGAGCTCGCCGAGGTCATCTGGCCGTCCTACCCCATCCTGTTCGCGAACAACCTCGGCGACCTCGCCGATGAAATCCGCGACCGGAAGCTCTTCCTGTTCGACATCTGGGGTTACGTTCCGGGCTCCGGGCCCGGGGGCTACTGGCAGCAATTCGAGCCGCCTCCCGGCGTCTTCCAGATGCTCGAATCGAAGCTCGGGGATCGCTGGCTCGGAATGGACGTGGGCGAGCAGGACGGCCGCTACATCGGCGGCTACGCTCCTCAGATGTATCCGGTCTCCGCCGGGCGCTTCGACCAATATCTGAACTTCCACCGCCATTTCGAGCGCTTCACCAGCGACCTCGGCAACCGGATGGCGACGCTTGTCTCCCTCAACTTCGGGCACTACTTCTTGAAAGAGGGAATCTACACGCTCATCGGCGCCGAAACCGCGCAGGCGCTTCCAAACGGCCAGGTCTACTACTCGTTCATCCGCGGCGCCGGAAAGCAGTACGGCGTACCTTGGTTCGGCAACGCTTCAGTCTGGAATCGCTGGGGTCACAAAACCTATTCCGACTCGGGTTCCGACTTCGGACCGACCAAAGGCACCAGTGTCAGCCTGCTGAAACGGTTGCTTTACAGCCACATCCTCTATAACTCTGTGCTGGTCGGCTTCGAAAGCGCGTGGTTCGATGGCGGCGGCAAGCTGACTCCCATCGGCCAGGTGCAGGAATCGGCGAACAGGTGGGTAAAACAGAATGGCCAGCCTGGCGTCATGATGACGCCGATTGCGGTGATGGCTGACTTCTTCTCCGGCTGGTCGTTTCCCCGGCACCTTTACAGCCGGCACGTCTACCGCGTCTGGGGCAACCTTCCGTACGAGTCCGGCGACCACCTGACCGACGGCGTCCTCGACATGATCTATCCGGGCTACCAGGATTCCTCGTACTTCCACGACGAAACCGGCTTCATCACACCGACTCCGTACGGCGACGCCGCCGATGCGCTGCTCAGCGACGCTCCGGGCTGGCTGCTCGCGCGCTATCCGGTTGTGGTCGTCGCCGGCGAGTTGTCGGGCGATATCGAGACACGCGACAAGCTCGAGGAGTACGTGCGGC
>JAEHDI010000253.1 GCA_016880505.1 Bryobacterales bacterium
GGATGGGTGGAATGGATATGTGACGCCCGCAGCACAAGCGGGTCATCCCGACGAAATTCAGGGGGAGGAGACTGTACGGATCTGGTGGGGGGTGGTTTTGAGATCCTTTCGCCAGATCTATCTTTTCAGGAGGACAAAATGCCTAAAGGACAGCAGCGAAGCAATCGCGAACCGAAAAAGCCCAAGCAATCGAAATTGAAGCCCGCCGTTCCAGCATCGCCCTTCGCCGTAACGCAGCTGAAACCGGCCGCTCCGATTCCCGGAAAGAAGAAGTAGCGGGGGCAGCCGCGACCTTTCAAGAGATTCTGCGCACGTCCACCTCGACGTCCATACCACGGTAGTCGGCCGGATTTCCCACCCAGCTTCCGGACAATGGGGCTGCCTGTGCCGGATGACGAGCGATTGCCACTCGGATGAGTTCCTGGCCTCCCGTCAAGCGGTTGGTCGGGTCGTAGGGCACCCAGCCCGCGCCCGGCAGATAGACATTCAGCCAGGCGTGCGTGCTGCCGCTTCTACGCCTCGAGAGGGCCCCGCCGTCCAGCGCCGGATCGTACAAATACCCGGAGACGAATCGAGCAGCAAGGCCCAGGCACCGGACGGCCTCGATCATCAGCCATGCATAGTCCCGACAGGTTCCTGAGCGCAAGCGGAGTGTCTCGTGCGCTTCCTGTGTCCCCTCCACGTCGCGTGCCTGGTAGGCGAATTGCTCACGCATGTAGTCCATCATATGCCGTAGCACCGGGCGAGTTTCGTGGTTGCCAGCGCGGAGCATCTCCCTCGCCCACGCGGCGACGCTGCCGATGGCATCGCGCGAATGCGGGCGCAGGAACCCTTGCAAATCAATCCACTCATCTGGCGTAAGTTCAAGCGGTAGTTTCTCCGCTCTGCTCTCCAGCGGGAGCTCATGATCCCGTACCCCATAGTGTTCGACTGAGAATCGGCAAACAAAGGTGAGCTCGGCGGCTGGCTCCTGAAATGTGACGACCGCGACTGAGTTGGAGAATGTGTCCTGAATCCAGTGGGAGCGCCACGGAACGTTGGTTGTCAAATCCCAATCGATCACCCGCAAATCATGACCTGCAAGGGGCCGGAACATGAGGCGGTGCTCGCCAAAGTTCACCGGCGAAGCGTAGGAATAGGTCGTCCGGTGGCGTACTTCGAGAATAGTGCTCATCGCATCCAGGGAGCGTTTTAAGGGTTCGGGGCGACGATACAACCATCGGCATCCAGGCGTCTTCTTATTCCTTCGCGAGCCTCCCTTCTCCACGAAAGTGCAGCGGATCTCTGAGATTTTGCAACTCGCGGTAATAGTAGAGCGGCGTAGGCCGCTTCTCTTTGAACCGCAACCGTTTCAAGAATTCCATCTCCTCTTGAGTCACACCGCCGCTCAGTGCCGCATTCTTGAGCAAAGCTTTGAGCCCTGGCTCACCTCCGAAGGCTTGCATGGGTTCTGTCTCCACAAACGCGAATCGCTTCGAGCGCCACGGGGCGAACCTTCGATTAAGCACGATGTTCATGTGGAAGGTCGCGGGCTCGATCTCCCACGAGTCGATCAGCGGATCCAGAAAGAAAACGCAGTGCTCCATTGACACATGGAAGACGTCTGTATCCAGAAACTCGAGGATCATGACGCGCATCTGCTCGGTGTTTCGCCCACTGTGCCGAGCCACCGAGCTGAGCCACTTGTCGCTGCTCAATTCCTGTCTGGCGACTCGCTTGACCACGTCGAGAAGCTTTTGCGTGACGAGCCGTTCGAGCTCCGATCTTGACCCCGTCGGGCGCCGGGGGGTCGGGTAGGGTGGGTGGCGACACCGGAGGCCCCGCGCCGTCCGGCCGCCACGCACCGAAGAGGCGCGCCGCGAGTTCGAGGGTGGCGCCGGCGTCGACGCCACCGGCGA